>SKWY01000099.1 GCA_007128675.1 Deltaproteobacteria bacterium
GAACGCTGTCGCCTCCATCTCTCGACCAAATCAGTCTCATCGATGAGCCTTTCCAGATTGCGCTCCGACAGAACTATTGGCGCGACGGATCTCGTTGGGGTATCCGCGGCATGAGGAATCGCTCGTCGTGGATTCGCCAGCACCGGCAGATGCACATGGCTCTGAGCGAGAATCTGCCCGCGTGCGGTGTAGGACGGCGGCAGCATCCATGTCGCCAATGCCGTCACGGCAAACATGAGAACAAAAAGAAGAAAGATTGAAAGACGCCGCCGGCGCATTGCAGCCCGAGTCCATGTCCAGACCTCTCCAGCCTGATCCAAGATCGGTCGAGGCGATTCATCCTCTCCTCGCCCCGAAGCTCCGAACGGCCTTCCGTGCTCATTGTTTTTCATTGCTGAACCTTGGGCTGTAGTTGAATGGGTTCTTGCGTTTGACACGTCAACCGTTCCACTAGGCTCGTAAGGATGCCCATGGAGAAGGGCTTGGTAAGATACTCGTCCGCACCCAAGGCCTCGGCTATCGCCCGATCCTGCGGACTCTCTCGACCGGTCAGAACCAAGACTCGGGATAAAGCGGTGTCCCGATTGGATTTGACCGCCTCGCACACATCGAATCCCGAGATACTCGGCAAGGAGAGATCCAAACAAATCAGATCAGGCTTGTGGCGCTCGATGAGCAGTAGAGCAAGCTCTCCGTTTCCCGCCGGCCAAACCTCGTATCCCAATCCTCGAAGTACACGTGTCAGCGCCTCCTGGGCGTCCAGGTCATCCTCGACGATCACGATCTTGCCGCGCTGCACTTCCATCTTCGTCACCCCCGGCAGCACGCAGCAAAGGCTGCGTCTGCATGCAATTACTCTGAATTCGTTTCGAACGACGATAGGGTCATTCTTCTAGAGCAGCCTCGGGTAGACAAAACGCAGCGCCACCATGTAGAAGGCTGCGAACACGAATATCCAGACAGTCATTCTTCGAAGAGCCCTATCGGGCCTCTTGACGTTCGCGAATCTCATTGGAATCGCAATCAGCGCCATTAGTAGTGTCAAGAGCATCATATGTTTCATCGCGCACCCCAAAGGTCCGACTGCACCGATAGGGCAAGGAACAAATCCCAACGCCACTGGGATGGACCCCACCAACCGACACCGTAGCGAACTCGTTGCCGAAAGAGACGCATTCCTCCCTCGAGATCGAGAAACGCGTTCAGCGGCAAGGACAGAGTCTTTCCCATGGCAAATATTCGCCCGTCGAGCAGAAAGCTCTCATCCAGCACCCAGGCCTGTCCCATATCGAGCCTGCCGTTCAAAAGTTCTCCAAGTGACCACTCAACCCCCGTTTCTATACTCACTCGTGGATCGAGCGTCGCCTCGAGCTGATTGATCCAAGGCCTTGCCAGAAAGGCGATTTCCAGCTCGGCATGGCGACCGGCACGAGCGTAGGTGTGTATCAGCTCACCTCGCAAGATCGGCAGCAGCACTGAACGGAGCTCGCTTCCAAGGGGCTCCTCGTTGTATCCACCAAATAGTCCAACGAGCCCCGACACCTCGGTCCTACGCTTCAGTTG
The DNA here is from genome assembly GCA_007128675.1 of Deltaproteobacteria bacterium. Classification (GTDB taxonomy): domain Bacteria; phylum Myxococcota; class Myxococcia; order SLRQ01; family SLRQ01; genus SKWY01. Next base: position 1,564 of record SKWY01000099.1, read on the forward strand.
ATGGCGCCAGCCACTCTCGAGTTCGCCTATCAAAAAGGTCGGCCCAGGCTCCAGCTCGGTTCGCGAGCCCCTTGCCCGGATGAGCAGGGCATCACGCCCGGAGAAGCCCAAATCAGCCTCCGCACCAATCCGAGGACCGGACTGTTTCGGAAGTCTGCGCCGCGCAGCTTCGCCTCTCCCCCCAAAGCTCGAATAGCCGCCCAGGAACCTATATTCGCTCCATCTTCCACTCGCCCGCGAAAGACCAAATGTCGAGTAATGGCTTCTGATGGGGAGCCGCTCCACGTCAGGAAGAAATTCGAGACGCAAACGCCGCCCTCCCTCTTCCTCATGAGTCAGGGCAGCTGTGAAGTTTCGCTCTCCATGCTGCCTCATATGGGCACCAAAGAGGCGCCATCTGCCCCCTAATTCCATGTACGCGCGTGCCATTGCCTGGTGCAGGAGCAGGGGTTCGGACAGAGGGTCGTAAGAGGTGAAGGTAATCGCGGGAGAGTAGCGAAGAGCAAGCGCTACTGGGCCAGGATTGAGTCCGGCAGTCGCTCCTGCGACTACCTCTATCTCACCGGCGACGAGGGCGTCCGAGTCGACGTGCCCCGCCGGACGCACTCGCGACTCTGCCCGAAGGTCCACGGATGCCGAAGGCTCGATCTCATCGAAAACCTGCCCTATGCCAAATGATAGAGAAAGTGCGAAAGCTACGGTCTCGACCAACATCGCTCACTCCACGACCACAATGTCACCAGGGGCAAGTTGGAATCGACTTGCTGCACCACGGGATCCGATCAGCATCCGGTAGCTGAACCTGATGGGCAGCTCAACCTCATCCCTGGTGGGGCTCTTGCGAATCACGAATATCCGTTGGTCATCGGCATATTCGGTCAGCCCCCCTGCCATGGCTATTGCGTGAAGCACCCCGCTTCCTCGCTCGAGCTGATACATCCCGGGACTTCGCACCTCTCCGAGCACCCCAACCTGCACCGCCCGCACATCAACCACCCCAACGACCACGGTTGGATTGCGAACCACTCGGACCAATGCCTCGCTTACCACCGCGGCCGCCTCTTGTGGGGTCAGACCCACAACTAGGACATCGCCAACCAACGGTACGGTAATACGCCCGTCTGATCGAATCCTCAGGTTTCCAGACAGATCAGCCTGCTTCCAAACGTCCACCCTTATCGTATCACCCGGCTGCAACCGAAACGCGCCCGGATCAACGACACCGTCCTCGAGCGCGTCGACCCACACGAAGCGTTCGCTCTTGTGGCCTCCGATATGAGCACAGGCAAATGAGCCCCCAAGTAGCAAGGCAGACGCCATTCGGACCAGGCTCTTCTTTCGCGATATTCCCTGCATCTCTAGTCCCTCACTTCCGACGCGACCTACTCAGTACGGCTCTGCGCAGCGTATGGATATCCGAACGCTCGACGGCACCGAGGGCCAAAGCCAGTGGAACCCAAAGCACAAGACAGGCAAACAGCCCAATGGCCCCAAAAGGCTCGAACACTGCGTAAGCACCACCAATCAAAATCAAAGTAGTAAGACACCGCAGAACACGAGATGCCGTGGTCCGCAGAATGGCTCGTCGACCCGCCGAGAGCTGCAACATGGTCACCACGAGCACCTCGCTTGCAAGCGAAGCAGTAGCAGCGCCGCTACCGGCTCCGCCGGCCCCCAAATGATTCATCCCAACCTGGATCAAGAAGTAGTTCAGGGTCGGGTTGAAGACCAGTGCCAAAAGAGAAATCCCGGTAACGGTCCATAAACGACCCAGCTGAATGAGATGAATCGCGCTCAATGTGGCAATATAGGTAAGAACAAGGCTAGCGGCTCTGATTCTTAGGGCTGGAACCGATGGGGCATACTCGGCCCCGAACAGGAGCTCGACCCAAATCGTTGCCCCAGCAATGATTACGAAGGCAACCGGAAGGGCCACATTGAATGTAACCCTTAGGGCCCCTTCCATTACCGCCTGCAAGGCCTCCTCGGACCTGGCAGCCGCAAGTGAGCTATGGGGAAGCAGAACCGAGCTTATGATAGGCGTCAGCATCAAAGCTGCCGCGGTCAGGATGGTGGCGGCACCATAGAAACCGGCCTCTGCGTTGCCGGCGAGGATACCGATCATCGACACGTCAATTTTATCGTACAGAGTTTGAGCGAGAATATTCAAAAAGAAGGGTAAGCTCGCCACCATGACCGCGAGGGTTGCCCTCTGATCAATCCGGAAACGCAGCTGAAGATGCCGTCTCGATAGAATCGTCAAGACAATTGCCTTGAGCACCTCGGAGACGATCAAGGAC
>SKWY01000301.1 GCA_007128675.1 Deltaproteobacteria bacterium
CTCTGGATACTCGTCAGCCAGGCGGCGAAACAGAGTCATGGTGAGCCTCAGGTCCGCCGCGACACGACTGACTTTATAGAGGCTCCAGGCCAACTGACCCGCGTTGTACAAGGCTGCTGGTGCCCGGGCATGGTCTGGATGGTCGGATACGAAAGACTCGAAGTCCTCGATGATTCGCAGGTAGTTGTGCCTGAACCGCTGCCTCTCCCGATCCTCCTTCAGCTCGAGATAGGAGTCGCGCACGGTGGCATACCTACTCGAGGCATCATCCCCCAGCGCCGGAAGGGCGAGCCCGAAGGCGACACAAGCCACCCATACCCTCAAGCTCGAGCCCATGGCAGCCAACCGCATCATGACTCGCAGCGTCTCATAGCTTGGTCGATCCCGCAAACTTATGGACTACTTCCGTGTGACGATGTGGGACCCGCGTAGGCGAGATGAACCCCATGCATCGAACCGAGTCCGACGGATTCATCTCGCAGGCTTTGCTCTACTCTCCGTGCAGATCCGCCGTCACTGGCGCAAGGCTCCTCGTCCCGGATACTCCGCCACCGGTCCGAGAGCCTCCTCTATCCGAAGAAGACGGTTGTACTTGGCGACCCTATCCGACCTACAAAGCGAGCCCGTCTTGATCTGGCCTGTCTGCAAAGCAACCGCCAGATCCGCTATGAAGGTGTCCTCGGTCTCGCCAGACCTATGCGAAATGACCGACGTGAAGCCGTTGGCCAGAGCAAGCCGGACAGCCTCCACGGTCTCGGTGACGGTCCCAATCTGGTTCAGCTTGATCAGGATGGAGTTGGCCACCTGCTCGTCTATTCCTCGGCGCAGCCTCTCGGTGTTGGTGACGAAGAGGTCGTCGCCAACTATCTGAATGCTGGCTCCCAGTGCCTCGTTGAGGCGTTTCCAGCCCCCCCAATCGTCCTCGTCCATGCCGTCCTCGATGGAAACGATGGGGTAAGACTCACACCACTGGCGGTAGAGGTCGACAAGAGCCTCAGGGGAAAGAGCTCTCCCCTCGCCCTCGAGGACGTAGACGTTTCCGTCCTTGCGGTAAAGCTCGCTTGCAGCGACATCCAGGGCTATCGCAACCTGCTCACCGCTCTTGTAGCCGGCTCGCTCCACCGCCTCGAGCACGACCTTGAGAGCCTCCTCGTTACTCGACAGGTGCGGGGCGAAACCACCTTCGTCGCCGACCGACGTGGAAAGCCCTCTCTCCTTGAGAACGTCCTTGAGCGCGTGGAAGATCTCCGCGCCCCAGCGAAGACCTTCCGCGAATGATGGCGCGCCCAAGGGCATCACCATGAACTCCTGAATGTCGACGTTGTTGTCGGCATGAGCTCCACCATTCAAGATGTTCATCATCGGCACGGGCAAGGTACGCACCGTGGGACCGCCGAGATAGCGCCAGAGAGGTTGTCCATAGGACTCGGCCGCGGCCCTCGCCGCGGCCATGGAGACGCCGAGTATGGCGTTGGCGCCGAACTCGCCCTTGTTCGGAGTGCCATCCGCCTTCAATAGCGCATCGTCCAGGGCCATCTGCTCTTCGGCGGGCATACCTAGGACCTTCGGAGCAATCCTGGTCATTACGTTCTCGACCGCCTTGCGAACGCCCTTTCCCCGATAGCGATCCTCTCCGTCACGAAGCTCGATGGCCTCATGCTGACCGGTGGAGGCACCAGACGGCACGATGGCGCTGCCGGCATGGCCACTTGCCACCTCTATCTCGACCTCCAGCGTGGGGTTGCCGCGGGAATCCAACACCTCTCGGCCAAGAACCTCGACAATTTCCGTCATCGACACGCTCGCCTCCTAGGGCTTGAGAGTGGACGTTGGCTCAAGAGCCGCGCCCAGTGAGCTAAGAGATTGCCGGAGCAAACCCCGGCAACGAAAACACTTGATGGCAAGAATCAGCCTGGCGCTTCTGGCGCCGGACCGGTGGCTTTCCTACCAACGTCAGGCGTTCGTGTCGAGACACTTCGCCGGCATTTTGGACGAAACCGCTCCCAAACGCCGCCAAGGCGCCCCATCGCCTACACCAACAAACCGAAATGCTAGATGGAGTAGTCGATGATTACAACGCCCCGCTCGGACTCGCCCTCGTCTCCACCCTGACGGGCTGGAGGGCCGAGATCATCGTCATCCAGTGGAAGAGGTATCGTCGGTCGCTCTTGCTCCCGCCGCCTCTCTTCCTCCTGGCGCTTGATCTCCTCGATTATGAACGCGTCGAGCATGACTCTCTCCGTTTTCTCTTCTCTTGGCTTCTGCTCGTCCGTCGTCCTGCCTTTGTTGCGACATCTTGCGGGGTCTCGAGGGCACGGCCTTCGAGGTCCTCTCTACAATCCCATTCTACTGCAAAATCGATGCTTGTTTGGTCCCGACTCGAAAAAAACTTTGAAAAAGAGCCATAAGATACCAACAAAAGGGAAGATTTCTCTTTTTCAGAGATCCCTCGTCTCTCAGAAGAGCGTCCTTCCTCACGCGAGTTCTGCGCAATCTGTGTCATAGTTGGGACCAAGTCCGTCACTCCTTTACTACAATGGTAGCCCTGTAATCGGCCTGGTCAAATATTGGAGCGCCATAAGATGGCTCCTACTCCGGCGCACGGATACCGGGACGGGGCCCCTGCAAGGGCTGGCACCCACCTGTCATGCCGGGTGAAAGCCCAGCTTTTTTCCAGCAGTCAGGCATTTTCCTGACATCGAGCGTCCAGAAGATGAACGCAAGCCACGACAGTAATGGAGCATACAGACTCCATCAACCGAATAAAACGAGGCGAGCCCTCTTCTCGATGCAACGGGCAATACTCGCTAAGTGGCTGACAGGTGGTCCCTTTCTCACGAATCTAGAGCGTTTGCCTACATGTGGGGACTTGTGGCACGAGCCCTGCTAGAGGATAAGGCCGACCGCCTGTTCCTATGAAACCGGGAATCATTTCCCAGGAGATGGCCATGCGCATACTCTGCACCGCCTTTATCATGATATTCGTCGTCGCTGGCTGCGGCGGTGGCAATCTCGTACCAGTCGACAGTCCAAAAGAGCCGGACAATGGTCAGCCCGAGCCGGAACCCGAGCCCGAGCCGGAGCCCGAGCCGGAGCCGGAGCCAGGGGACCCGCGGTACGAGCTTCAGATCACAAGTCACATGCCGCTTACGATTGCTCCACATTCCACTCGCGAGCTGTTCGTACGTTTGCTGGAGGATGGCAATCCGATGCCCGATGAGGAGGTCCGCTTCTCCGTGGACGGGGATCCTCGCGGTTCGAGGCTTGGTTCGACTCGCACCCGTACAGCCTCCAATGGGACGGCCAGCGTCAACGTGATCGCTGGGGATGAGGCTGCCTACTTCGGGATCATTATCGAGACGAACTACACCGATTGGGCTCTTGCGACTGTCGAGGTCACCGCACCGGAAGACGCAGATGCCGCGCTGCGGGTCCAGGTCTCCTACCCCCACCAGTCGACGCACCCGGTCCACACGGTTGCGGTATCGGTCTTCGACGGCCAGATCTTCGGCTGCGTTGACCTTGAAGGGTTTGGAAGTGGCCTACCAACCGCGATCGAAACCCGCAACATGTCTCTTGGTGGCTCCCTGGTCTTCGACAATCTCAACCACAACCAGATGGTGACCGTTCTCGCGCGTGGAAACAACCAGGTAACCGATGTGGCCGAAGGCTGCGTCGACGGAGTCATATTGGCCGGCGGCCAGGAAACCGCGGTACAGATTCCTCTGACGAAGCGGGATGTTGATCCAACCGGCCTCTACGACTTCTGGACCGCCCTGCACTACCCACGAGGCGCCATCCCCGGTGAGGTGGGCACATATATCGAGTACGTCGGGCAGATGTTCCAGCACCCAGA
>SKWY01000018.1 GCA_007128675.1 Deltaproteobacteria bacterium
CTCCGCAGTAGCCACCGGGGTTTCGCGCGAGATACTGCTGATGGAAGGTCTCGGCGTAATAGAATGAAGGGGCAGGACGTATCTCGGTTGTGATCTCGCCCCGCCCCGCCGATGAGAGCGCGGCCTGATACCCCCTTGCGCTCGCCTTGGCCTTCTCCAACTGCGCCTCTCCGTAGCAGTAGATGACTGACCGATACTGGGTGCCCCAATCGCCCCCCTGCCTCATCCCTTGAGTCGGGTCATGACCTTCCCAGAAGACCTGAAGGAGCCTCTCGAAAGAAATCCGGGCAGGATCGAATACGATCAGCACGACCTCCGCGTGGCCGGTCCGTCCGGTGCACACCTCATCGTAAGTGGGGTTCGGCGTGATTCCCCCAGCGTAGCCCACAGCGGTTAAGTATACGCCCTCCTGCTGCCAAAAGAGTCGCTCCGCGCCCCAGAAGCAGCCCATACCGAACACGGCCGTCTCGTGTCCCTTTGGCCACGGTGGAGTCAACCTCACTCCCTTCACCACGTGCGGCTCGGTTACGGGCATCGGCGTCTCGTGGCCCCGCAGCGCCTCCTTGGCTGTGGGCAACCTCTTCTTCCAACGGTTCGACAATGGCATGGCTGGCTCTTGGTAGGCTTGCGGACACTCGAACGGTGCACGAGGGGAGCAGCGCGCAGGAACTCGTGCTCGGAGCAGCACCTTAAGTCGAAAGACCCAGCTCGTCCAGGACACCCCACGGGGTCCAAAATCGTCGGGTGAGATTGGCCGCCCGCGATCCAGGGGCCGACTCATCGCGCTCTAAAGCCGCGCTCCCGCCCGCGCTCGACACTCTGGCCTATCACTTCCCAAGTGAACTCGCCTTTACGCCCGATGCTGCGGCTTCTTCAGTCGAATCGAGCGCCCTCGAGATCCTTCGAAAGATCGAGCCGACGATCAGGGACGGGGCCAAAGCTCGTTACGAAGGCCGGTGCCCTCGCTCATTGTGGATTAGTCCCTTGTTCTTGGTCCTGGGACTGGTTCTCAAGGCAGTGGTGTGCGGGCAATGGGCTCGCCTTGCCGTGCTATGATTCTTGCCATGGTGCGACTTCGGCTTGTTGCTCATTTCTTGTTTGGGCTCTGCCTTTGTGCCTGCAACGGTGAGCGCCCGTCTTCTCCGACCGACGCGGAGGCTGTTGCCGCGGCGCTAGAGTCTCTCGAGATTGGATACTCTGGCGAGGACACCCCCGATTCCGTTACTGGCGACCTCGAGCTTCCTGGCTCGGGGGCTCACGGCACAGAGGTGACCTGGGAGTCCAGCCGTTCGGAGATAGTGTCCTCGGCCGGTGTGGTGGTGCGTCCACCTCCGGGAGAGGGTGATACGGTGGTCGATTTGATGGCCACGGTGTCTCGGGGAAACGAGAGCGACGCGATCGTCTTCTCTTTGACGGTCAAGGAGATGCCGGCTCCAGCTGGGCCCGTACCTGGAGACTATACGCCCTATATCGGGCCCTATCTCACCTTGATTAGGCCGGAGCCGACCGGGTCGCATCGAACCCCCGCTGTTCTAGATCCTTCGAGCAGCATCATCATCAACTATGAGACGAGGGTGGGAGAGGACTTCGTCGCTAAATTGTATTACCGCCCTCATGGTACCCTGGAGTGGAGAGAGCAGCCTGAGGATTCGCCTCGAGATCTGCCCCCCGGAATGGGCAGGGTGCACCACATAACCCTTACTGGGCTGACCGCTGGCTCGAGATACGAATACTTCGTCGCCGGACCTCATGAGCAGTATTCGCCTGCATACGAATTTTCCACTGCGGAGCAGAATGCCGACCATGCACGATTCCTGGTGCTCGGCGATCAGCAGGACGAGCAGGACAAACAGCGCTGGCGCGATGTGGCATTGGCCGTTGAAGAGTGTCACATGGAGGAGTTCGATTTCGTCGTCTTGGTGGGCGACATGGTCAAGGATGACGAAGAGGTAAACCACGACAGGTACTACTGGTGGAAGGTCTTCTTCGATGCAGGACTGGAGATTTTTTCATCCAAGCCAGTCTTTCCCACCATAGGCAATCACGATACCCCTGCGAATCTCGAGGCGACTAATCATCCACATGGATATTACAGCAACGCCGAGGATACCCTTTCGTTCAGGAAGTATTTCTATATGTCCATGGACATGAGTGCGCCTGACTACTACGGTTTTGCATATGGAAATGCATACTTCACAGCGATCAACTCCGAGATTCCCGTTTTCTACGGTTGGTATCCCGAGCGGGACGAGGACGACAAGCGAAGCTCTCAGATCGTTTGGCTCGATGCGAAGCTCGATGGGCCCGCGCAAGATCGAACATGGTCTTTCGCCTTTAGCCACGTTCCTCCTTTCAACCCCGCGGGAGGTAAGGAGGAGGTGGTCTACATGCGTCCTTATGTCGAGTATTTCAATGGACGGGTCGATTGGCATCTCTCTGGACACGTCCACTTCTACCAGCGAGTCAGACCTATTTTCGCGACCGCCACCTCACACGAGTTTCGAGCTGAGTATGGTCGCGGCGCTTCCCAGGGAGTGGGCTACTTGTTAGTCCCGCCGGCGGGCCAGTGGCCAAGGGTGAGCGATCTGGAGGCGGTCGATATCGAACTGGCGTCTCACCCCCAAGATCAAGGTAGCTCCGCATATGAGATCGGCTACTCGATTATTCATGTCATGGGTGATGAATTCTCTCTTTGGACCTACGGCTTGGGAGATGTCGACGGTCGCAACGCTCACGGCTACGGCGATGTGGGAGAGCCGAGGTTAATCGACGCTTTGCACTACACTCGCGCCACTGTTCCTTCGGGCAGCAGCTTCCCCATGACCTTCTATCGAGGAAGCAGCAACGGCTGGAAGGCCACGGCGATGACATTGACATCGGAGAACGTATGGGAAACCACCTTTTACACCACGCCTGGTGATCACGACCCGGCCTTCAAGTTCTTCACCAATCACTCCGGCGACACCTGGTATGGCGATGACGGCCCATTCGGTCGCGCTCAAAGTGACTGGCTATCGAATATTCCGGTCCCAGATGGGCCGGGGACTTATCGACTCGTTTTTGACGATGATTCCAGGGAGTATTCCGCCGATAAGATCTTCGAGAGTCCTTGACCCATTCATTGCTCGAGGCTCGTTTGGGGGGGGGGCGATTCCAGACCTGCTCGTACTGGTGCTCGTCTCGCTCCTGTCGAGTTCGCCACGCTACGGCGCCTTCCACCCCATCCGATTTGTCAGCTGATGTCAGCCTGCTACAATGAGTCACCTCTTTGATGATGCAACGCCAACGGTGGGAGGGAGTAGTGACTATGGCCAGGGTTGTCCGCTATACGATCGCGATGATGGGATCGTTGGTGCTTTCCTGCTCCCTGCTCATCGATACGAGTCTGACCGAGGGCTTCCCATGCGAGCCCGATGAGCGGTGCCTCGAGGGTTATCGTTGTGAGGAGGGGATATGCGTGCGGGACGTCGAGGAGCCGGAACCCTGTGGAGGGGAGTGTGAGGACGACCCGCCTTGTGGAGGGGAGTGTGAAGACGACCCGCCTTGTGGAGGGGAATGTGAGGACGACCCATGTGGTGGAGAGTGTGGAGATCATGAGCGCTGTGATCACGCTACGGGAGTGTGCGTTGCCATTTGTGAGAATGTGATTTGTCCCACAGGCGAGGCATGCCTCGATTCGGAGGGAGGATGTGCTCCTGTGCATGACGGCCCAGGAATGCTCTGTCAGACCGATGATGACTGCGTTGGCATTCTTTCCGGATGCTCGGACGGCACGGTAAGCTGTATCTGTGCGCTACCTGCCACGATGGTTCGAGAGGAAGGCGGCTTCGAGGGAGTATGCCTCGGC
>SKWY01000186.1 GCA_007128675.1 Deltaproteobacteria bacterium
ACCCCCTTCGCCCCTTCCGCACCAGGGAATCTTGCAACCAAGCTCCGCATTGACCCTATGTTGATGCCGATGCCAGCCCGAGAAGCAGGAACGCGCGCGCGGCGCTCCCTTTCAAAGAGGCCGTTTTCCGTTTTCACGGAAGCCTTGGGGGAACTCCATGAAGGGGAGAGCCTGGATATCGGGGGACTGGCTGGGGCCGGGCTCGCCTGGCTCATCGCCCGGCTCCTATCCTCGCCAGGCGACGCACAGCTCGTCCGCGGGCCAATACTCGCGGTCTGCCCCGATGAGCGAGCAGCCGACAGACTCGCCGCGGACATCCGCCTCTTCATTCGAGCGGCGCGCTCGCCTTTCTCCGATGAGCAGGACGAAGCCCCCAATGGGGACTATGGCATCACCCGCCTTCCCGCCGATGAGGTCTCACCCTACGAGGATGGCACCCCCGATCAGCAGACTCTCATGACCCGGATGGCGGCCCTGGACAGATTGCGCCGAGATGACGTTGGCGTACTCGTAGTCAGCGCGCAAGCTCTCGCCCAACGCCTTGTACCCCCGTCCTTGGTCGACGAGCACGGCTTCACTCTTCGCGTCGGCCAAACAACGCAAAGAGACGAGCTGGCCCGCAGGCTCTCGCTCTCCGGTTATCAGAACACCCCCTTGGTAGAGGATCCCGGATCTTTCGCTACTCGTGGAGGGATCGTCGATCTCTGGTCACCCAGACACCAGATGCCCGTGAGAGTCGAGCTCTTCGGAGACGAGATCGACTCCATTCGCATCTTCGATCCCGAGAATCAACGGACCCTGGCGCCCGTCGATACAGCCGAGATCAGCCCCGCGAAACAGGCCATCTTCACCGGCGATGCTATCCGAAGAGCCACGACAGGCGTCCGCGAACTAGCAGGTGAGCTTGGCCTTCCGACCCGAAGCGTGCGCCAGATCGTGGACCAAATCGAGCTGGGTCAAAGCGGATTCGGCATAGAGGCATTTCTTCCCACCTTCCACGAAGGCGGTCTGGCGCCTCTATCCGAATGGCTCGGCGGCTTCGACATGCTCTTTGTCTCGAGCCCCTCCGACTGTGATGCACACCTCCTTGAGACATTTGCCCACGCGATGGGCGCGTATGAGCACACCCGAGCAAGGGGAGCGCTGGCGCTACCCCCAAAGGCATACCTACTCGAGCCCGAAGAGACCTTCGAGAGCCTCTCGAAGCTGCGCCGCATCGACGTACATGACCTGCTCGTCGAGGATCGAAGCAAGAAATCCATCCGCTTCACCCAGAAACCGGTAGACGACGTTCGGCGAGCCATCGACTCGAACGAGGAAGGTAGCGGCACCCTCACCCCCTTCGTCAAGAAGACCCTCCATTGGCGACGAAAGCGCCGGACGGTTGGGCTCGTCGCCAGAAGCCCAGGCCAAGCGGACCGTCTCCAAAAGCTCCTCGAGCAACGGGAGCTCACCGTCCTTCCAGCGACGGGCAACCTGGATCCATCCGAGCCACGATTGCTTGGGCACCAGATGGTGGATGTCCATCTCTTGGTGGGTGATCTCTCGGAAGGCTTCGAGGATGAAGAGTCCCGTCTCGTGCTCCTTTCCGAGACGGACCTTCTTGGCCCGAAAGCCGCCCATCGACAGAAACGGCCGCCGGGAAGACGAGCGGAGGAAGCCTTCGCGGCCAACTTCCAGGATCTCTCCGAGGGAGACCTCGTCGTCCATGTGGACCACGGGATTGGACGTTACCGGGGGTTGACGAGGCTGGAGGTCCGAGGCATCGCCGGAGATTTTCTGCTGCTCGAGTACGCCGGCAAGGACAAGATCTACCTGCCCGTGCATCGGCTCGGCCTGGTTCAAAGGTACGTGGGCTCGGAGGCCGAAGGAGTCAGGCTGGATCGCCTCGGCGGCCAGAGCTTCAGCCTCCGCAAGGCAAAGGTAAAGGAGGAGCTACTGAAGATGGCCGCGGAGCTCCTCGAAATCTATGCGGCTCGAAAGGCCCATCCCGGAACGGCATTCAGCGAACCCGACGCTATGTACAGGGAGTTCGAGGCCGGCTTCGCTTACGAGGAGACCGAGGATCAACAAAGGGCGATCGAGGAGGTCCTCTCGGATATGCAGAGCTCGGAGCCCATGGACCGGCTCGTATGCGGCGATGTGGGGTATGGCAAGACCGAGGTCGCGATGAGGGCGGCGATGAAGGCGGTGCTCGACGGCAAGCAGGTCGTCTTGCTCGTACCGACCACCGTGCTGGCCGCCCAGCATGAAGCCACCTTCAGACAACGCTTCGCCAGGTATCCCGTAATCATCGAGGCGGTCAGCCGCTTCTTGTCCCCCCAAAAGACGAAAGACATCCTGAAGAAAACGGCACAAGGCAGAGTGGACGTCCTCATCGGCACCCACCGCCTTCTCTCCAGGGATCTCCAGTTAAGGGACCTCGGTCTATTGATAATCGACGAGGAACAAAGGTTCGGAGTAGCCCAAAAGGAGCGCCTTAAGAAGCTGCGGCGGCAGGTCGACGTCATGACCCTCACCGCCACGCCGATTCCCCGTACGCTGCACATGTCCCTCTCCGGCATTCGAGATCTCTCGATCATCGCCACCCCGCCGCCCGACCGCAGGGCGACCCGAACCTTCGTCGCAAGGTTCGATGGAGAAACGGTTCGCGAAGCGGTGCTTCGGGAGATGAAGCGTGGAGGACAAGTATTCTTCGTGCACAACAGGGTCAGATCGATAGGAGCAATGTCGAGCTTCCTTTCACGGCTCGTTCCCGAAGCTCGAATCATCCTCGCTCATGGACAGATGAGCGAACGCGCGCTGGAGCGGGCGATGTCGGTCTTCTTGAATAGAGAGGCGGATCTGCTCCTGTCTTCGGCCATAATCGAATCCGGCCTCGACATGCCCTCGGTCAATACAATCATCGTCAACCGCGCGGACACCTTCGGTCTTGCCCAGCTCTATCAGCTTCGCGGCCGGGTCGGCCGCAGCAGCGAGAGGGCCTATGCATACTTCCTGGTTCCGGCCAGACGGCCCGTATCCACGCAGGCAAGGAAGCGTCTGGCGGCCATCCAACAGCTCACGGAGCTTGGCTCCGGCTTCCGGCTCGCCACCCATGATCTCGAAATCCGGGGGGCTGGAAGCCTTCTTGGAAAGGAGCAGTCCGGAAGAGTTGCCGCCGTAGGATTCGATCTATACACGGAGCTGCTCGAGGAGGCGGTTTGTGAGCTGAAAGGGGAGCCTTTGAGGGAACGTCTGGACCCCGAGGTGAACCTTCCCATCGCGGCTTTTCTGCCGGAAGACTACGTCGCGGATGTCCACCAACGACTCATCCTCTACAAGCGCCTGGCAAAACAAAGAGACGAGCACGACCTTGCGGATATACGCTCCGAGGTCATCGACAGGTATGGTCCCCTTCCTGCCGAGGCGGAGCACCTCCTTCGCATTCGCAAAATGACGCTGACCCTCGAGCGACTCGGCATAAAGGCCCTTGACTCCGGTCCTGGGAGGCTGGTGTTGACTCCTGGTCCCTTTATGCGGGTTGAGCCTTCCATTCTCCTCCGAAGTAGTTCCCAAAGCTCTTCGCCAGTCGGACCCCGTACTGAATCGAAGATCATATGGCGAATTGCGAGCACGACGAATCAGACGGCTCTCCTCGAGCAGGCCGAGGATCTCGTGGCTCGGCTCGAAGCAGCCGCTAATCTCGAAACGAAAGGCGAATCCCCGTAGAGCGGCCGAAATAGAACCTGATTACCAGCGGAGCCACGAGGCGATAGGCCGCTTGCAGGGCCGGGCCGGCTGTGGTGTAAAGCAGCGCTGAAAAGTCGCCCTTGAATTCTAGTTGGGCGGCGGGCCGGAAGATCGGTCCCATGAAGGCCGTTCGCATCGAATAGTGTTCAGAGCAATCACCCATCTCTTCGAGATGATCGATTCGCCCTGGAAGAACAAGCCAATCGGCGGCCAAATGACATCCTCAAGTCCCAGAGCATCGATAACGAGGTTTGAAATGAGCTTCTCAAGCCGTATTCCTAGTCTCAAAGCCTACCCACCAAAGAGTCCCGTTCTCACGGCGGCCATCCTTCTCTTGCTGGGACCGTGGGCGCTCTCGGGCTGCAATGACGTCACGGAGACTCGGACGGAGGCCCCAGTAGAGCCCGAGACAGAGCAAATCCTCTCTACTATCTTCAAGCCCAAGGAGGGCGAGGCGGTTGCAACCGCCGGGGGCGAGACGATTCTGACGGTCGAGGATCTCCAACAAAGCCTCTCTCAGCTCTCCGCCTTTGCTCGCAGGCGCATAGAGACTCCCGAGGGAAGAAGAGACTACATCGAACAGCTCGTCCACTTCGAGCTGTTTGCCAGAGAGGCGGCCCACCAAGGTCTGCACCTCGATCCACAGGTCCAGCAGGCGCTCAAGCAGGCCATGGTCAGCCGGCTGCACTCGAAAAGAAGCTCACAACAAGAAGAGGAGCCAGACATCTCCGATGAGCGCCTGAAGGAGTACTTTCAGGAGAATATTTCCGACTTCGTGAGGCCGGAACGGGTCAGGGTATCCCATATCTTCTTCTCTGCTCCCAAGGACTCCTCGGAGAAGAGAGAAGAGGCAAGAGAGAATGCTGGCCAAGCTCTGGCCAGGCTTCGTTCAGGAGATAGGGTCAAAGCGACCGACTTCAGCACGATGGCCCGAAACAAGAGCGACGACGCCAGGTCCAGCTCTGTTGGCGGTGACCTTAGATACCTTTCGTTGGAAGAGCTGGAGGAAGCCTGGGGGCAGCGAATGGCCGAGGCGGCTTTCGAGCTGGACACCGTCGGAAGCGTCAGCGATGTCGTCGAGGGCGACAGGGGGGTTCACATTCTAAGGCTCCTTGGGCGGCAAAAAGCGATCGACCGCTCGTTCCAGGACGTCAGGCCACAGCTCGTCAGCCGAGCCCGGCGCGATGATCATAGGCGCCGATACAACGAGTATATCGAGGAGCTCTCCGGGCGCCATGAGCTCGTCATACACGAGGAACTTCTCGACGATTTCAATATCTCGCCGCCCGAGGCCGCCGCGGCGGAGCCTTCGGCATCAGAGACTCCAGTCTCTCGCGACGACGCTACCGGCGAGACACCAGAGGACTAAAAGACAGTGTCTTCATGGCGCATCGAGGCTCCTATCGGAGCGCTTTTCACCGCAAGCCTGATGCTCGTGGCAGCCGGCTGCCCCCCATCGACGAGCAGCCAGGAGTCGGAATCTCGAACCGTGGCGGTAGTCAATGACCAGTCCATCGATGTCGAGGTCTTACAGCAGGCGATGCACCGGTTTCGCCGTGAGCATGGCCAGATGGCCTTTCGAACCGAAAGCGATGTCGAAGCGGTAAGGAAGCATCTGCTCGACGATGCGATAACGCGTCTTCTCGTCCGTGAGGCAGCCGAAAACCTGGGGATATCCATCGACAACGAGGAAGTGGAACGTGCCTTGCTGCGAAGCAAATCGCCATACCCGGACCGAGCATTCGAAGAGTACCTGGTGGAGGCGGGCATGCCTCTTTCAGAACTAAGGGAAGAGATACTCCATAGACTGCTCCTCAAGGAGATTTTCAGGGAAGCCGTGAACCCAAGGGTCATCGTCACGGAGGAGGAAGTTCGGGAAGCTTACGAAGAAGACCCTGCCGCCTGGGCCCTGAAGGAACAGGTCCGGGCCCGACAAATCATAGTCGGCACCAAGGAGGAAGCTAGAAGGCTGCACAGGCAGCTTAGAGGCTCGGCCGATTTTGCAGAGCTAGCCGAAAGGCACTCCCTCGGACCAGAGGGAGAGCGCGGCGGCGACTTGGGTTGGTTCACCCGGGGCACCATGCCTCCACCCATAGGCGAGGTTTGCTTTTCACTTCCCGAGAATCGATTGTCGGAAGTAATCGAAAGCCCTTATGGTTTTCACATCTTCGAGGTCGTAGAGAGACGAGAGGCACGTCCCCGGCCACTGGACGAAGTCTCTTCCACAATCGCAAACGAGCTCCAGATGGCAAAGGAGCAAGAGGCACAGCAAGCCTATTTGAAGCGTCTTCGAGAGGAAGCATCGCTCACCATACACCAGGAAGTGCTGGCAGAGGTCAGGTGAATGAGATCAGGAAAATACCTATTGAACGTTTGCTTCGTGGCGCTGGCCCTGCTCCCTATCCACAGCGTGGTCGCAAAGGAGAGCAGGGATGAGATGCTCCTCGACCGCGTGGCGGCCGTCGTGAACGGAGAGGTGATCACCCTGTCCGAGGTGCAAGCCGCTGCAGCGCACATGATCGAGGGCCTACCTGGAGACATCGATCGGCAGGCCGCCCGCATCGAGGCCCTCACCGAGGCACTTGGAGCCCTGATAGACGAGCGTCTGCTCGAGCAGGAGACAAGAGCCAGACAAATACACGTGACCGAGGCCGAGATCGATAGAGCCATCGTCGAGGTACGCCGCCAGCATGGCCTGACCGACTCGCAGTTTCGCCAAGCCATAGCGGCCCAGGGTTATTCCTGGGAGGCCTACCGACAAGAGCTGGCGGGACAGCTCGAGCGCTACAAGCTTCTTGGCGCCGAGGTGCAAGCGCGAGTCGAGATAACCGACGAGGACGTTCGCAGTCACCTGGCGCGCCAGGGAGCACGCCGAGAAGTGGAGGAGGCCCGCGTGCGCCACATCTTGGTCCGTATTCCGGAGGCCGCCACCGAACCTGAGCTGGAAGATCTGCGGCGTCATGCCGAGAGCATCTTCGAGCGAGCAGTCGGGGGCGAGGACTTCGGCGATCTTGCGCGAGAGGAGTCCGAGGACGGCTCGGCTAGAACGGGTGGTGATCTTGGATGGTTGCAAAGGGGAAGAATGGTAAAGGCCCTCGACGAAGCAGTCTTCGAAGCCGAGGAGGGAGAGATACTCGGACCCGTTCGGTCTCCCTCGGGTTTTCACGTCGTCCAGGTGTCGGAGCGCCGCACGACCAGGGCCGAGCAAGACGAAATGATGGAGCATAGGGCAAGGCAGACGTTGATGGAGGAAGCTCTGGAGAGCGAGACACAACGCTTCATAGAGGGACTACGTCGACGAGCGGTCATTGAGTTCAAGATCCCGGAGATATCATCATGAAGACCGTACCAACACGGAATGGACGTTACCTGCCCCTGGTGGGCGTCACCCTTGGAGATCCCTGCGGCATCAGCCCAGAGGTCACGGCAAGGGCGCTCGCGGATCCTGGAGTGCGATCACGGTGCCGGGTAGTCGTTTTTGGTGACGAGGCCATCTGGCAGCGGGCAATCGAGCTGACCGGGGCCAACGCAACCCTACCGGTGGGCCAGCTGAAGAAGGACTCCCGCACCGATCTTCTGGTTCCCATCACGGATCTTAGCCTGTCGGCCGCACCCTACGGCGGCCAAACGGATGACTCGGCAAAGGCCCAAAAAGCCTATCTCGAAGCTGGGGTAGAGGCACTGACGGATGGCACCATAGACGCGCTGTGCACCGCTCCCATCACCAAATCGGCGATCGTCAAGGCGGGTTTCGAGTTCCCGGGCCACACCGAGTTTCTCGCTCAGCGGATGGGCGCGAATCGAGTCGCCATGATGATGGCGGGACCCCGGCTGCGGGTCTGTCTGGCCACCATTCACCTCGCGCTAAGCCAGGTACCGGCGGCAATCACGGAAGAGCGAGTGATGGAGAAGACTCGGCTATGCGCGGAAGGGCTGACCAAGTGGTTCGGCATAGCGAAGCCCCACATCGCCGTTTGCGGGTTGAACCCTCACGCCGGAGAGGGTGGACGATTCGGTAGGGAGGAGATCGACATCATTGAGCCCGCGATCGAGAAGCTGCGGGAGGAGGGCCACGACGTCAGCGGGCCTCATCCGGCGGACGCCGTCATGGTCCAAGCCGCCGAGGGCAGGTACGACGCGGTCGTCGCCATGTACCACGACCAGGGACTGCCGCCGGTGAGAACGATCCACTTCGACGACGCCGTCAACCTCACCCTCGGACTCCCACACCCTCGAACGAGCCCGGATCACGGCACCGCTCTCGACATAGCCGGTAGGGGGCTTGCTCGACATCAGCCGATGTCGGCAGCCATGCGCCTTGCCGCTTCGATGGCGATCCGCAGCAAAGAGAGCTGAGTCGATGCTCTTCTCACCTCTCCGCTCGACTGTGGCTTTGGCGGTCGGGGCCAGCCTGCTCTTCTTTGGCCTAGGTTGCCCGCGAGACTCCACGGAGAAGGCCGAGGAGGACGAGAAGGAAACCGTAGCCTCGGTGAAGCCGGAAGAGACCAAAAAGGATGCTCCGGCCCAGCCCTCCCTTGAAACGAAGGAGACGACCAGGGCGGTCAGCCCCATGAGAGTCGCGGGGGTAAAAGCCAAGTTGGACCGGCACCTTCGCCGCTGGGCGCTAAGATCTCCCGAGAACACCTGGGCCCTGATACACGCCCTCCTCGTCTACCCCAAGGACCTCGAGCTACCCGGCCACGACATCAGCCTGGTCGATGCCGTTCTTTCGATGGCCACCACGGTGGAGGTTGGAGGAAGGACGGTGCCGACCTTCACCGGACGGGCCCAGGACGGAACACCACGAGAACCGCACGCGAACCAAGTAGTGATGCTCTTACTCCTTGCGGGGGTAGAGCTGGACTACCCTTTCGAGGCCGACGGCAAGCAGTTCACCGTCAGGGATCTGGTCGAGAGCGCGTTATGGCGCTTCGAGCCACCCAAGGACGATGGATGGGAGCATGAAGCCTGGACCCTCATCGCCCTCGCTCATGCGGGCCGCCACTCTAGAGATCCGA
This sequence comes from Deltaproteobacteria bacterium, assembly GCA_007128675.1. Lineage (GTDB taxonomy): Bacteria > Myxococcota > Myxococcia > SLRQ01 > SLRQ01 > SKWY01. Next base: position 8,751 of record SKWY01000186.1, read on the forward strand.
GCTTCGTCAACCACAAGGGTCAACGGTTTGATGGTCAAGACCTGGTCAAGAGAGCAGCCGACCACCTGAACCGAGAGATGGAGTTCATCGAACATGCCCGAAGCACTGGAGCCGAGCTGCAGAAGAGGCGAGAAGGTGTCCATTCTCATCCCTGCGGCGGACTCCATCTGGCCTCGGCGCCTGCTATCTGGATGATTGATACCGAGGTTCGCGAGGCCTTGTTGGCTTCGATGGAGCGGGCGGCAACTACCCTCGCATGGCGAGCTGTCGCCGAGCATGAGATCTATGAGAAGGCCAGGGAGGAGCATCCCGGACACGGACTCATGGTCACCGCCCAGGAGATGAAGTTCTACGGACACTGGCTAGAAACCATGGCCGATATCCGGAACGCGGGCATAGAGGTCGACCAGGAGAGCATCGATAAATCCATCGCGTTCTTGGTCGAGGCCGTGGAGCGCCTCGACGGCTACGGCACCTTCGGTCGCATGGAGGAGATCAGGCAACGAAGAGCCCAGACCTATCGAGACCTCATAGGTGATGCGGCTCATGCCTTGAGGGGCCTTCGTCTCTGGACGGAGGATTAGACCTCGACGTCAGGCCCTTGTGCCCGGGGCCCACCCAAGAGTCACAACGACTGGGTCGGCGGCGGCCCGATGATGCCCGGTTCCTCTCTATCGCGCAGGTGATGCCCCTCGGGTAGGACATCCTCGAGGGAGGGAACCTCGAAAGGCTCCTCCGGCAGATCCTCTTGCCCGAGCCCCGTACGGTCCACTACGTCGATGGCCACGTAGATTGGGACCCTGTTCCCAACGGCCACGGCTATGGCGTCGGAGGGTCTCGCGTCCATGGAAATGACTCTATCACCCGCGCGAACCACAACGGTCGCCACGAAAGTGCTGCCCTTGAGATCGTCCACATGGACCCTCAGGATCTGGCCGCCAAGCTCCTTGACCATGGCGTCCAACAAATCGTGCGTCAGCGGCCGCTCGAAGCGTCGCCTCTCCATCCTAAGTTGGATCGACATCGCTTCCGCCGCCCCGATCCATATTGGGACCACGGTCTGATTGTCACGATCCCCAAGGAAAACGGCGTTGCCCTCGGCCGTCGGAAGAACGCCCATTACCTCCATGCGGACGAAGCCCGAAGGAGCCTGCTCGTCTCCCTCGGAAACGGAGCCGGAAGAGGATGGAGAGATCTCGTAGGCCTCCGTATGACGACCAGACGCGCAAGCCGACTTGAAACAAGAGCTTGCCGAGATCAAGAGGCAGAAGCAAAGAAGGGGAGCTGCCCTAGAAGCAATGTGCCGCATGTTCGTTGAACCCACCGTGGCACTATGAGTAGTCACGAAAGCTTACTCTTGCCACGGTAGCACGCCTCCCCTTGGCTCGACCAGGGGGCGTGATACGGGCCGTCCATTTGCGACGGCCCAAGTCCGGCGACCATGCTCCAAGGTAGAAGAGTTCCCATGTGGAGGCTGGGACACGAGGCTCAACCGCCTACTCAAGCACCGCTCGCCGGATCGAGCTGATCGAGGTAGTCCTGCACCAAGCGTCGTTGCTGAGCCTCATCCATCGAGGCCTCGATGAGCTTGCTCGCGGCGGCCATTGCAAGATCGACGGCCACCACCTTTACCTCGGAGAATGCCTTCTTCTGCTCGGCTTCGATCTGAGCTCGCGCGGAGGCTATCAGCTCCGCCGCCTCGGCCTTTGCCTTGTCCAAAGCCTCGACGCGGGCCAGCTCGACCTCCTCCTGGGCCCTCTTCACCATTTCCGCGGCGTCTTTTCGAGCAAGCTCCAGCGCAGCGTGGTGTTCCTCGATCATCCGCTGCGCTTCGGCTCGCTGCCTATCCGCGGCCTCCAGGGACTCGCGGATCCCCACCTCTCGATCCTCGATCATGGATAGGATCGGACCCCACGCGAACCTGCGGAGCAGAACCAAGAGCACGACGAACGTGACAATGGTCCAGATGACCAGGCCAGGGTTAATCTGGGTCAGCGCATTCGCAAGGAGGATTGGGGGCGTAGTCATGGCGATCCTTCAGGCTGGTGTCGCGCCGCGCTCACTACTTGACTGCCAGGATTACGGCTACGACCACCGCGAATAGAGCGACACCCTCGATGAGGGCGGCTCCAATAATCATGGATGTACGAATATCGCCGGCCGAGGATGGTTGGCGCGCCGTTCCGTCCATGGCGTTCGCGCCGATCCGGCCGATACCGTAAGCGGCTCCAATGGCGGTCAAGCCGGCGCCAAAGCCGGCGGCAAGGTAGGCAAAGGCGAGTTCCATAGTGGTGCTCCTGTTGCGAGATGGGAAGGGGGATTGTTCCTGGCAAATCAATGGGCGTGAGAAGCCATGCCAATGAACAACGAAGAAAGCATCGTGAAGACGAACGCCTGAAGGAACGAGACGAACAGCTTCAATACCAGTATGAAAAGGGTGAATGCTACGGATATGGGCGATACGACCACCGACTCGAAAAGGAAGATCAGCCCGATCAAGGAAAAAATCACGACCTTGCCCGCCGTCATGTTGGCGAAGAGCCTGACGGTCAGGGCAAATGGCTTGGTGAACAGTGCCATTATCTCTATGGGAACCATGATGGGGTACAAGAACCAGGGAACGCCTGATGGCACCAACCCCGCCCAGTAGCCGACGGGACCATGCGCGCGCATCCCCGCTATCTGGGTCATCACGAAGGTCATCAAGGCGAGGGCGCCCGTTACCGCAAGATTGCCCGTGGCCGCCGCTCCATATGGGACCAGCGAGAGAAGGTTCATGAAGAGGATCAAGAAGAAGGCGGTCAACAGGAAGGGGACGTAACGAGGCCCCTCCTTCCTGCCGATGTTGGCGATGGCCATCTCGTCCCTGACGAAGAGAACCAATGCCTCTATGAAGTTCGCGCCCTTGGAGCTGGGCACGCCTTGCTTGTCGTACTTGCGCCTTGCGGGAATGAAGAGAAGAACGCAGAGGAGAGCCGACAGCCACAGGAACACCGTGTGTTTGGTCGGCGTCATGTCTACGTTGATTCCGGCGACCTCGAACTCGAGTTTTCCGAATGCATCCTCGAGGGGTATGTTCCTGGTCAATGTCTCTGTCGGCCAAGGAATCGGCAGGTACGGAGCATCTAGAACGAATGTCCAGAGCGCCTCCGTGAACGTAGGCTGTTCGCTCTCCTCCGGCCCCCCGGGCGCATCCGCCGCGGCGAGGGTTGGGGCGAGAAGCGAGAGCGACAAGAGAAGCGCCATGAGACTGGTGGCTCGAGCTCTTATGGGGGGTCCTTGGAGCATGAGATTCATCAAGGGGTAAGGAAGGCGAGCCGATGCCCGGACCTATGCACGTAACGGATCTCGATTACCTGACTCACCAGGTGCACCAAGAAAAAGGCGGAGACAAATACCAACGGCTCCCATCCAAGCACTAGCAGCAGCACGGCCAAGCTGCTCGCCAACAAGACGAGGCGCGTGAGCATCGTGGCCACGAACGCCGCCATCAGGCGGTTTGTCCTACGATGAACGGAAACGTCTTTTCTCGATGCCATTGCCCGGTGGAAGAGAAAGAGACCAAGAGTCGCTCCCGCAAGAGCCATGGCTCCGCCCAGCGCCGCCGCGCGCCAAGCCCCACTTATCAGCGAAACTAGCGCTGTTAGTGTTGCCGCCGAGGCGATAATGGCAATGGCTGTTCGAAAGAGCATTCTTGGTCAGCCAATCTTCTTCGTCAGACGAATCAGCTCCACGAAACCGCCCACGATTCCAAGAATCGAACCGACAATCAGGAGCCAAGGAGACGTATCCAGCTGCTTATCCAACCAGTAACCCAAGCCAGCACCCAGGGTCACACTTATCGCTATTGTCCAGCCCATGTGCAAGAATGGGCCTGCTTTTTGAAGGGCTAGCGCGACAGAAGAGCGACCGTCGTCGTCCCTTCCGGGGCCACCAGTATTCTCCGGCTCCCCATTCATCGAATCGTTTCCGACACCCATGCCGCAGCGCCATCAACTAGGTGGCCCTCTAACCGCCCTACATTCAAGGCGACGAGCCGCCACGGTCCAAACGAAGGTTCTGCGACATATCGGCTGAAGCCGTTTAGCATGCAGGTAGAAGCCGGTCAAGAGCGATTGACTCGCTGCGCCATCGCCTCATCGGGTAGCTACGTGGTGGAGCCAACGACGGTAGCAGGGAGCCGAATCCTTGTCGGTGAGCCTCGTTGGCCCGGTTCCACACCAAGGCTGAGAACAGCTCGAGACCCCCCCGGCAACCTACTCGATCCGGCTCAATCCGACCTGAACATAAGAAGAGCCCGTCGCGCCGCGGAAACCGTGGCTTCAATCGAGGCCTCGTCGTGGGCAAGACCCACGAACCATGCCTCTACCCGGCTTGGGGGCAGGTACACCCCTAGCTCGAGCATTGCCCTATGGAAGCGTGCGAAGTCGTCGGGGTCGGGTGCGCGGGCGTCGTTCGCGTCGAGAACGGGCTCGCGCCGGAAGTAGACCGCGAGCATGGTTCCCACCCGCTGCACTCGGGCGTTTGCTCCCAACTCGTCGATGACTTGGCAAAGACCCTGCTCCAAGGCAGAGGCCTTTAGCTCCAGGGCATCGTAGACCCCTGGCTTCATCAGCTCTTCCAGGGTTGCAATGCCCGCGGCCATTGCAAGCGGGTTTCCGCTAAGCGTTCCCGCTTGGTAGACGGGGCCCTCGGGGGCGACCATCTCCATCAGATCCTTGCGGCCGCCATACACACCCACGGGAAGCCCACCGCCGACCACCTTGCCGAGGGTAGTGAGATCCGGTTGAACTCCGTACATCCCCGCCGCACCCTTGAGTCCGACGCGGTAGCCGGTCATGACCTCGTCGAAGAGCAGAAGGGAACCGAAGCGGTCACATAGATCTCGAAGGTGTTGCAGGAACCCTTCTCTCGGGGCGATGCAGCCCATGTTTCCCATCACAGGCTCGAGAATGACGCCGGCGATTCGATCCCCTCGCTCTTCGAACAGCTTCC
>SKWY01000354.1 GCA_007128675.1 Deltaproteobacteria bacterium
CAGAGGGCAGTCTCCGTGAGCCGTCGCGGCGATGGACTCCAGGCCTGCAAACTGGGAAACCGATCGCTTCGGGGTGCACTCTTCCCTTTTTAAACGGCGTTCTGTCATACCGTCCGTCGCCAGGTGGACACGGAATGGACACTTCCGTCGAGCCGGCGGCGCCCTACGGCGGCCTCGAAGGATCTGGCAGCGGCTCACCCGGCGTGCCCGATGATCTAGCGGCCGGCGCTCCCAGCGAGGGCGTTCAATCAAACACGACTCGCTCGGCGGTGGATGCTGGGAAGGGGTCTAGGTCAGCGGCTCCAGACCCACAGCGCCCAGACAGGGGCGAACAAGGTCGATGCATCTTGTTTCCCAATTGTACCCGCGCATACCTTCTATACCACGGTTGAGTGAGCCTCAGTTATCACTTTTCCTTCGGATGTTAACCTTACGTTGGAGTCAAGCTTGTTGTAGACGAGGGCCTTCCTTACCAAGCGAATTCGCGTCCGATCATTGCTTCCTCCAGACAGATCACGCGTCACGGAGTCTATGGTAACGATCGCGAGCCATTCGGGAGTGCTGAAGCATGGACGAAAGCAGACAACCCAGCAGTCACGACGTTAGTCCTAAGTACGAAGCGATTCGGGCAATCGACGGGTTTCTCGACCCGGACACGGAGGTTCGAGATCGGTTGGGCAATCTTGCACGTGCGATGCTTCAGCACCGAAAAGTACCGTGTCGCAATATGAGCAATGCCGACGCGGTGGCGCTTACGGTTTCCCCTCGCCAATCTGGGGGGAATCGAAGGTTCTATGCAGCCGCGTACCTTCGCTTGTTGGGAAGTATGCCATCTGAAATCCACGACTTAGGGCGGGATCAGAGGGTTGCAGTAACAAAGCTCTTTGAAGGATTGCCACAGGTGGCGAAGCATCTCGGTGTGGACAAGAACGCACAGGGGTATGAGCGGATCCGAGAACTTGAGGATGCGGCGCCGGAAGCGGACAAGCAGTTACGAGAGGTGTTGTCTCCCGACCAATCACTCCGAACGTTCCGCCAGGCACGACAGCGCATCATGCGCCTGTACAAGAATGCCCTCGTTGCCGCACTCGTGGTGCCCTTTCTGCCCGAACCCCTGAAACGACGATCCGTGGCGAAAGTTCTGGATGCGATCAGCGGTTACCTCACTGCTGAGTCACGAGAAAGGATCATGAAGTATGAGGAAGCTCAGGATCGGTTGGAGATGGTGCTGGAAGACTGCGAACGGCATCCTACCCGCTACGTTCAGGAGTTCTTTCAGCCGTTCTTTGTTAACATCTTGGATCAGTTGGAGTCTGACTTCCAGTCCAGCCCGTTGAACAAGGCCGGTGTTCTAGGAGTGCGACATCTCGGTAAGCGATATCCGTTTGCAGTTCCTGGAGCCAAAGCCCGCCTAGCCTTCGCCGTGGAGAATATCGGAGCTGGCGTCGCTCTCGATGCTGAAATCCGCATTTCGACGGATTCCACGGTCTCGATTGGAGCCCCAACCCAGTTCCTGGATGAGTTGGGTCCCAACCGAAGTGTTGAACCAGTAGAGTTTGAGGCCACCGTTAGCACTCCGGTCGATGAGGCTGTGGTGGTGCTGTGTACACTAAGTTGGAGTAATGGTGATGGCTCCGCGGACAAGCGAGAGGAAATATTCGAGCTGCCGCCACAGCGCAGCGATATTCCTTGGCGCGAACTGGAAATCGCAGAACCTTACAGTTTAGAGCCGGTTCGTCAAACAAAAGACCTAATTGGACGGTCGAAGCAGCTTAGACAGATCATCGCCAAGTTGCGGTCACCAAGCGTTGGGTCCTTCTGGATCCATGGGCAGCGAAGGGTAGGAAAGACATCCGTGGTGAGGACGCTAGAGGATATGCCCGAGGCCGAGGATCTAACGATGATATACCTGGAGACAGGGAAGTTCATCGACCCGGAGGTTCCACAAACGGTTACCAGTCTGGGGCAGAAGATATGCAGTCGCCTGATGCAAGCGGATTCAGCACTTTCCCACCTTGAACCGCCTGATTTCGACGGTGCCTTGTCCCCGCTTGACGACTTCATGCACCAAGCGTTCCAGGCCAGCCCTGACCTGCGAATCGTGATAGTTCTCGACGAGTTCGATGCTTTGCCCCCGGAACTTTACCGGCCGGGGCCCATGAGCCACGCGCTGTTCATGACGTTGCGCAGTTTGAGTGGAGAGGATCAACTGGGCTTCATATGTGTCGGGGGCGAAACCATGCCCGAAATATTGAGTAGCCAAGGACAGCACTTGAACAAGTTTCGGCCCCTGAGAATTGACTATCTGGAGAGGGAGTCGCAATGGTCAGACTTCGTAGAGTTGGTTCGGCGGCCGGTGTCGCTCTGGGCAACGATTAATGATGATGCCGTGCTTCGAATTTATGAGGTAACGTCGGGAAACCCATTTTTTACGAAGTTCGTGTGCGGCGTATTGATGGCTCAAATGGTAGAGCGACGGGATGCATTTGTGACGGCGACGGAGGCGGAACGTGCGATCCGATCGGCGGTCGAGCAAGCAGGCTCAAATCAGTTTCAGCACTTCTGGGACGATGGGATTCTGTTCCAATCCGAGGCTCGTGCAGAGAGGGAGCGTGTCTCACGGAGGCGGTTGTTGATGGTGATTGGGGAACTCCTCCGGGCGGGGCTGCCGGTAACCGAGGAAACTGTGGCGGAGCGAATCGCCCGGTTCAACTTAGGCGAAGACACAGCAGCTCGTCTCTTGGGGGACTTTGAGAAACGTAAGATTCTGGTACGGGAAGGGGAGGAACTGCGATTCATGGTAGGCCTCTTTGGTCGTTGGCTTGTCAACGAAGGAATAAACGAACTCGCCTTGTCCCTTGTGGAGGAAGATAGCCTGCGGAGGAAGTTGGAGGTGGAGGAGGAGCAGCGGGTGAAGAGTCGGGAACTAGTGGAGTTAGTAGACCGATGGGGCACCTATCGGGGGAAACGGATTAGTGAGGACGATGTTCGAGCGTGGTTGGACCAGTTTGAGGAAATCGAGCACCAGCGGCTGATGTATGAACTCTTAGAGAAGGTGCAGTTCTTCTCAAGTGCGGTCATCCGAGAGAAGCTGAGGGAAGGTCATGGGATTGTGCTCCGTGAGTTGGCGGCCCGCGGCGTTGTGAGAAGGGAGATTCCCGATGCGAGGAGACGCACCGACAACATTCTGATTAGCTACTTCGGCGGTGAGGGAAAGCGCGGTCCGACCTATGCGAAACTGTATGCAGATGAGAACGGCATATACCACGACCGAATCGTAGCCCCAGAAGGACTGAGGGCTCGGATCACGGAGTTGGATGATGTCGAGGGAGTTGTGTTTGTTGATGATTTTATCGGAACGGGACGAACGGCCGCGACCACTTTACGTGACGTATTGCGCCCTCTTGTAGATCAGGTTGAAGAGCGGAAGATCGATGTCTTCGTGTTGAGCATCGCTGGGTTCAGGAATGCCGCGACGGAAGTTGAGAGAAAGATCGGTAAAGACCTTTTTCCTGTCAGGGTGTCGATCATTGTTCCGTTGGATGAAGGCGACAAGTGCTTTTCCACTCAATCGACTGTATTCACCGATCCGACGAAGCGGGCCCGAGCGAAGCAGGTCGCTAGGGACAAGGGCGCCCAACTAGTCAAGAGTAACCCGCTGGGATTCGGGAACTGTCAGGGATTGGTCGTATTCCAGATGACGTGTCCCAATAACAGCCTGCCTATCCTCTGGGCGTCGGGACAGACAGACGACTGGCGTCCCTTGTTCCCAAGGCCATAGGCGGGTAGGCGGACGTAGGTTCGTCATTAGCGGGATGGGGGGGCCGACGACTTCCAGGGG
>SKWY01000113.1 GCA_007128675.1 Deltaproteobacteria bacterium
CAACCACCTCTATTGCGCACACGCGGCCGGACCCTGGGGCTTCGAGGGGCATCTCCATCTTCATTGATTCCAACACCAACACGATATCGCCCTCGGACACCAGATCCCCCACGTTCTTACGCACTTTGAGCACCGTACCCGTAATGTAAGCCTCGATCTGGGTGGCCATGTGTAGGCAGCCTCCTTTGTGAGCGGTGTTATAACCCGAGCAGCAAGACTACCGCTAACAAATGCGACCTTGCCGAGGAAATCGGCTTCGAGGAGGATTTAGTCCTCGAGGACCCTGGAGGCCACTCGATTCCTTCCGCCCTGCTTTGCCTTGTAGAGAAAGCGATCCGCATCCTCGATCAAGCTGCCAGGCTCCAGCATCTCTCCCGTCAAGGAAGACACGCCTAGAGAGATAGTCACCGGTATTCTAACCATCCCATCATCTCTCGCCCACTCGAACTCGGCAGCCTCCACGGCCCGGCGGATGCGCTCGGCCAGTATCGTCCCTTCCTGAGCTGTCGTCTGCCGAAGAATGATGGCGAACTCCTCGCCCCCGTAACGCGCGAACACGTCCTCGACTCTACACTGTGCTCCCGCAACCTGCGCCAAACGGGCCAAGACGAAGTCGCCCGGCTGGTGACCGTAGGTATCGTTGATCTTCTTGAAGTGATCGATGTCGAACAGAATCAGGGTAAGCACCTGGCCGTGCCTCCTGTGCCAGGCGAATTCCTGAGTCAATCGATCGGTGAAGAAGCGCTTGTTGTACGTGCCCGTAAGACCGTCTTGCGTGGCCGACTCGTATAGCTGAGAAACAAAACGTTCCTCCACGCTATCCTGGTAGCCATACTTGAGGATCGTGGCGGACCCTATCTGCACGCGATCGCCGTCGATCAGCTGCCTCAAATCCACCTTCTCACCTTCGACCCAAGTGCCGTTCGTCGAACCGAGATCCATCAAGAGCACGGCACCATCCGGTTTACACAAGATCCGCGCGTGCTTTCGGCTGACGCCATCGTCGTCTAGCAAGATATCGCAAGACGGCGCTCTGCCTATCAGCATCTCTCCCATGGAGACCTTGAACATCTTGCCCACGGCATTGCCGGAGAGCACTATGAGATAGGGCGTCTGCTGATCTCCCGTCTCACCTGCCACGAGTTCACTGATTGGCTGTATGCTCGTCTTGTCCTCATCATCATCGTGCATGGTTTGCCTCGCAAGGGATCATAACGGCATGCGCACCTGTTTTACAGTATTTTGGCTAGTGGCGATTCTTGGCTGTCTGAATCAGCCCGGCCACCAAAGAAGCAGCCCCCTGCCTGGGTTTCCCCTTGCGGCCTCCGGCGAGGCGGAAGGCCCCCACCACCGACAGAGCCTCATCGAGATCAAGGACGACAAGGTACGTCTCGTCGACTGGTTGCAAAGCGACGGCCGGCCCGAGCGCCGGTTCTTGCTCGAAATCGATCGATACGGCACGGTCATCGATAGAACGCTCCTTTCGAATGGGCCCAGTTTCATTGAGCCGCCCTTCAGCTCGCTGCCATACATCATGGATGGATACGTCGTGGAGCAAAGGCGCAGAAGAGGACGTTTCGAGGTTTGGCTCCACCGGGAGGAGGACTCAGCTGTTCGAACCAAGCTGGCCATGTTGCCAAGAGCCCGGTCTACTCGCTTGGAAGGTCTTGCCTCGGGCCCCGAGAATGATGGAGGTCCCAACCTCGCCGTGCTCGCATGGGTCAGCGAGGAAGGCGACACGCAGGTGCGGGGCATGCTTGTCTTGGATCTCATCGCCGCACGGGCCTCGCTCTATCGTAAGGAAGGTCTTTCCGCTTATGCAAAGGGAAAGCTCGAGGCCGCGGCCGAGCTATTTCTGACGGCCTTCTCCGTCGATCCCGAAGAGCCCCTTGGCGCCTACAACCTCGCTCTGGCCTTGATCCGGCTCGGCCAACCCGAGCGAGCTCTAGAGTATCTCGAGAAAGCCGTGGAGCTGGATGGCCCGAGAATCCGGGTGATGGCGGCAAGAGACCCCGAAATGGATCCCCTTCGATCCCATCCCGACTTTGGCGCCATCGCCGGGCCCGGCGGCCTCCTACGCCTCGATGAGCCCCCTTGAGGCATCGACACTGGGGTAGGCACCGGCCGGGGGCATATAGTAGGATTTCAACCTTCAGGGCCCCTAGCCAAAGCACCAAGCTGGCACGGACAGCCGACTTCGTTTCCAAACGAGCACTCGAGGTGATACGCAATGGTTCCAAAGCGTTTCTTCCTGCCCATCATCATCCTTGTCGCCTTCATTGCGGGTGCCAACCTGGCCGCTGGAGAAGATTCCACCGGCGCGAAAGATGGCGCCAAGGCCTCCGATGAGGCCCCAAAGGCCGAGGATGGCGCGCCGACGCCGTCCCCGGCAACCACGGTCCTGACAGCTCGCGAGGACGACCATGCCTTCACGATCGTCGTCGAGCCTGGGAGGCCCTCTCTTGGCCGTAGAGTCAACCTGCGCCTCGATCTCGCAACCATTCCAGAGAACCCGCACCCGACCTTCGGCGATCGAGTACCCGTCCGCGATGCCACGCTCGTGGCGGTCCTTTCTAGCCCCAAGGAGGACGGCGCCGTGCATCGGCAAACGCTTCACCCCTACGGCGGCGCGGGCACATACGGCCTCCACTGGACCCCTTCCGAGCGAGGTCTTTGGCGACTCTCCATCGAAAGAATCGGTGAGAAGCTGCCAAGCACCTCTTTCCGGATCGGTGTCGATGTAAACACGCCCGCACAATCCGATCCAACGCTCGAGCGAGGTCTCGGCGGTCCCTCTCGCATCCTTGGAGGGTTGGACCGTGGGCAAAGAGGAGGAGGAGTCGTCGGTCCCCTGACGCCTGTCGCCGCCGGCCCAACGGCCTCCAGCGTCATGAGTTCCTTTTCCGAGCCGGCTGGCCGTCTTGTAGGTGCGTTTTCGGATCGAGCCGATCCTGTCGCCGCAAGAGAAGCCATGGCGGCTCTTCTGCCCGAAGCAAAGAAGCTGCCGGGCACCGTCCCACAAAGATACGAGGTAGGAGCCGAGGACTACGATCGGCTGGCAAACCAGCTCGTTCAACGGCTCGAGGCGCTAGCCTCTACCGTGGAGGCCCAGGAGATGGAGAAAGCCCGTTCCGAGTGGCGCTCCGCCCTCGATCAGACATGTGCCCAATGCCACGTCAAGTTTTGGTGGGGCATCAGCTCCGATCTATCCTCCTGGCCAAGTGTTCGTTCTCAGCCTTGGCGACGCTAATCAACGGGATCCCGTAGGAGTGACTCTATGTCCAACCTTTTGAGAATCAGTGTCGCGTTCTTTGCTTGTCTTCCCCTAGCGCTACAAGCAGGCAGCCAACAGGTGCATCGAGGAGACATGACGGAAGGCGCTCGACTCTTCTCCATTCACTGCGCCAGCTGTCATGGAGAATCTGGTACTGGTGATGGCGCCATACGCATCACACCCGAAGCCAGGGACCTCACCAATCCCTCGCGCATGACGATCCTCTCCGACCGGCAAGTATATGAACTCATCCGGCAGGGGGGACCCGCGCTGCAACGTCAGCCCACGATGCCCGCCTTCGGCGGCTCGCTCTCTACGCTGGAGCTTTGGAGCATTGTCTCCTTCCTCCGGAGTCGGCACCTATCCATCACGGACTTCTTTCCTTTCGCAAAGAGCTATTGGGGAGAGGCATATACGATCGACAAGTGGGGTCTGGAACGTTACGAGGAGGTTGTCGGCGAGCCACTTGCCGAGAACGAGCAGACATTCGTCGTTCTCGGAATCTATAGAGGCACACAGGGGCCAGACGGCCCCCGCCTGATACCAAACGACCCCCGAGAA
>SKWY01000020.1 GCA_007128675.1 Deltaproteobacteria bacterium
ATTCCGGAAGGGATTGAGCAATCAACTCGCCTTCTGCAGAAGTTGGTTCATCATCTTCGTGAATCCGATCCCACTTGCGAAGGTTCTCGTATGTTTCAAAGCCATCCCATTCCTCATGCTCCTTCCGGCTCAGTTCCTGGAAGCGATGCGAAAGCTTCCTCAACTCACGATCAAGTCGACGCAGGGCATCCATTCCTCGAGCTACCTTCTCTTCGCCATCGTCGACGTTCAAGGTGTGGTCCTCCAAGAATCGCTGGATACGAGACTCCAGCTGCTTGGACGAGGCCCTGTCTCCCTGCAAAAGGGGAAGCGCTACGTTTGGTAAGGGCTTGAGAAGACCTGACACCACCTCAACGGCCTTCCGCTGGTGGCTGGTAACCAGGACGGAATGCCCCGACGCGACTAAGTGACACACCAAATTCGAAATTGTGCGACTTTTACCGGTTCCTGGGGGACCTTGCACCGTAAGGATGCGCGCCCGTTCCGCCATGACACCAACCCGCCTCTGGGCTGGATTGCTTTCGAACGGAAACCACAATGGGTCTCCACCGTCCTTCGTGTCGGAAAAGCTGTACGGGAACTTCGGCGGAAAAGAATCCCTCTCCGGATCATCTGCGCGGGTGAGGATGTCGAGAGGCCCTCCCGAAGGAAGAGACTGCAGATTCGCGATTTCCCGCAGATCCTGGAAAAGGAACGCATGCGACCTACGGGCGTTCAGAAGGACGCCTCGTCGGTTCAACTCGGGACCTTCTCCGCTAGCCTCCCGAATCCAAGGACGCAGAGTATGGTCAACCGCTTCTTCCATTGATACCTGATCCCAGCGGTCCACAAGGCCCGCAATCGTTCGAATCGCAGAAGCGATTGAATCGCCAGTCCCTTCAGCTTCTAGAAGGGTCTCTCGGACCGCACCCACCACGACGTCGACATCGCCCGTTTCTTCTAGCGACGGCTCAAGAAGCATGATGTTCAAGTCCGGGATCGGCGAATGTTTCGTCACGAGCAGGCGTTTGGCGCCCGGATCGTACTTCAAGGAAACCTCCCAGTAGAAGAGGGGACCCACGTGCACCCCTCGTCCACTCTCCACTCGCACGATCGGAGCCCCCAGGGTGGTTTCCCGGTTATATGGATCTCGGACTTGTGTGCGCTGTATCTTTCGAGCGGCCTTGACGGCCAGGAAACGCTCTCCCTGATCCGGCTCGTCGGAGATGTGGCCGTTCAAATCGAGTATCTGTTGTTCCTCCGAGGCGTCCTCCTCATCGTCCTCGATGTCATCACTTTCCACCTCCAATGGATCAAGGTCAGGAAGCTGAAGATTCAATACGAACTCATCGCGGCCAAGGACGTCATCGAAATCAAGGTCCAAGACCGGCAGATCGCAGGCGAGATGTTTGTTCAATAGTCGATCCACCCGGGTGAGGGTACGCCCGGAGGATTGAGCACTGGCTCGAAGGACTTCTTCGTAGTAGCGAGCAAACCGCTGGTGCCAATCACTCATAGAGACCCCAGTGCTTTACGAGCGGAGTCCTCACTGTAAACGAGGATTAATTCCACCCTTCGGTCTTCATCAAGCTCATCGTCCGTTGCCTCGCGGGCCGATCGTGGCTGGCTATCGCCGCGGCCAACGGAGGACACCTTGGCCGAATCCGGAAATACGTCGGGGGTAACGAAAACCCGCACGAAGCTCGTAGCTCTGAGCGATGATAGTCCCCAGTTGTCCACGACCAGTTCGCGGCAACGCCCCGTGGGAGGCCGACGGTCCGCATGGCCTTCGATCTGGATGGCCTCAAGATATCCGGCCCGCTCGCTCAGCACGCGTCCAATCTCTCGGATCAGCGCTTCCCCGTCGTCCCTCGGAACGATGCCGCAGGGTTCGAAGAGCATAGGCTCCGGAAATGTCACGCGCTGCTGTGTAAACCCTTGAGCCAAAATCTCAAGTGGTTCTGAGTTGCCTTCAGGTCCCAGCAGTCCAGCGGCCGCTTGCTGAATGTTTTCAGCCACCTCGGCCCTCCGCTCTTCGATCTTCTCCAGGACTGCGATGTTGTCGTAATGAAGGAACTGCGCCAAAACGAAGAGTGCCAAGACGAGGACGAGGGCGAGAGCCACATCACTAATAACAGCCCACATCCGCCCCCGGTCAGCTCCATCTTCTTCGGTAAGCTCGAGGCTCCGGTCTCGCCGAATCACGATTCTTTCTCGGAATCAGGTTCAGAGGATGCACGAGAGGACCCCGGGTTCGGCGACGGCCGAGTCGGCGGCAACCATGGAGGCGAACCGCTGCTTCTCTCACCCGGCCTTGGGCCCTGACCGTCTGGAAGAAAGGAGAAACGGGAGTTCATCTCCCGCAGTTCGCGACCCAACCGCTCCACCCCCTGGATCAACTTCCGTCCCACGTCCTCCTCTCGGGAGTCCAGCTTCCTGCCCACTTCGAGGAGCGATGTGCGCACGCTCTCCCGAATGGTCTCAGATAGCTCCTCAAGCTGTCCCAAGGTCTCTCGACGATCATTGAGAATGCGGTCGAGGTGCTCCGCCAGGAGGTCTTCGAAGCGCGTCAATGCCTGGAGAACGCGCTCCCGATCCTCCTGGGGACCTGCCCGTTCCTCCTGCAGCTGGTCTACGAACCGCCCAAGACCGCTTCGGATGGCCTCGTGGCAGCTCTCACCGATCTCTTCGATCAACTCATCAGTACGTTTCCACGATTCGGCTGCAGCGTCGAGGGACTTGGACAACCTTTCAAGAGTCTCTTCCAGAGACTCCTCTCGGACCGAATGCTCCTTGGCCACTTCAAGTAAACGAGTGCTCGCCTCTATCTGCCGCTCTCCGACCTACGCCGTACGCTCGGCGTGGCTGCCCAGCGTCTCCTCCAGATCGCTCTTTTGCCTCTCGATGATCTCCACCAGGCGCTTCTCCAAATCGGGAATGAGCCGTCGGGCAGACTCGACCGAACGTTCAAGTTCCTGCGTCGAAGCTTTCACGGTGCGCACGTACTCGGCGAGCGTGGGTTCCCCTTCGGCACGGTTACCAATGATGGCCAAGGTGCCCTCCAGTGCCCGTCCCGTCGCTTGGACGAGCTGCTCGGCCCTTTGACGGAACGACTCCTCGATTTGGTCGAACTCCTGCCTCAGGTCCTCGCCTAATTGCTTGCCCTGCGCCCGCACCTCCTCGACGATTCGCTCAATGTCCTCCCCGAGCTGGCGCTGGACGTGCTCTAGGGATCCGGCAACATCTGCGAGCAGTGATGCCTCTGAAGAATCATAAAGCGGAACGAGCTGGGTCGATACGACCCGCTCTAGTCGATCCAGTACACTCCCTTGGCGCAGTCGGGCTGCCCCTACCGCAAGTCCCACGAGCAGCGCGGCGAGGATACCCATCAAGGTGGTGCCGAACGCGATCTGTAGGCCCCCCAGGGTCTGCAGGATTGCTTGCGCCAGATCTTGGGCAGGCATGCCCGTGGTCCCGGAGAGCGTGGCAGCCAACTCCGTCACGGCAACGCCCAACCCCCACAACGTGCCCAGCAGGCCAAGAAGGACCAGGGACCGGGCGATTCCTGCCGCCGGAGCGAGTTCGCGGCGAAACGCAGAGGTTGACAAGGCGGTGAGCGCCGCCTCATCCACGGAGTGTTTCCGCGAATGGAACATTTGCAGATCGCTTAGCCGAGCGCTGAGCGTTGAAGAGCTACCAGAAAGGGCGTCCTCTACGTTGGCCCGGGTCAGGTTCGAATGCCCAGACAGCTTCTTCAGATCCTTCCGTTCACGACGAAGCGAGACGAGAAAGACCTTCAAGACCATGAACAGGGCTACGATCGCCAGGACGATGATCACGCTGTTCAGG
>SKWY01000040.1 GCA_007128675.1 Deltaproteobacteria bacterium
CATGACGGGCAACATCTTCAAGGGTCATGTGCAAAATGCTCTCTTCAACTTGGCATCGGTCCTGACGGGGCAGTCGATTCATCTCCTCGGCATGCTCACCGAGGCTTTGCACACTCCGCACATGCAGGATCGTTACCTCGCCATAGAGAACGCTCGCTATATCTTCGATGCGGCGGGCAATCTCGCGGACGAGTTTCTCATAAGGCCCGGTGGCAAGCTCGAGCTAAGGGCCCAGGAGGTTCTGGATGACGCCGTCACGATGCTCGAGGAGATAGCCTCGGTTGGGCTGATGGAAGCCATTAGCCGAGGGATGTTCGCGGACATATTCAGAAACCCGGAAGGTGGAAAGGGTCTGGACGGAGTCGTCGAGAAGGCCGAAGACTACTGGTCTCCATTCATGGATATATTGGAAAGCAAGGAGGGCCGCGGCAATGAATCTAGCTCGCGTCATGCCATACGGTGATACCCTCGACGATGGTGCGACTCAGCTCTCCTTCACTCTTCCCGTGCCGGCGGGAGACGAAGCCAGGGAAAGCGCGCGACAGCTCGCCGCCAAGATGGGCTTCGCCGAGCCGAGTGTTGCCCACATGGAGGATTTGGGAGACGGCTTCACCTACTTCATCGTCTATGGTCGGTGCACGGTTGCCGTCGACTACACCGCGGTGAAGGTCCCGAAGGCCGAGTTCCCGCAGCTCGAGCCCAAGGAGATCAGCTCGTCCATCAAGGAACTCCTCGGACGGCGGTTGAAGATCGTGGGCGCTTGCATCGAGAGCGACGCGCATACGGTCGGCATAGACGCCATCATGAACTTCAAGGGTTACGATGGGCACAAGGGCCTGGAGAGCTATCATGAGATCGAGGCGGTCAACCTAGGAGCGCAGGTCTCCTCCGAGGAGGTACTTGCCTCCGTGCTGGACGGCTGGGCCGATGTTTTGCTCATCTCCCAGGTGGTCACCCAACGAGACATCCACGTGAAGAACCTCACTCGCCTCGTCGACATGCTCGAGGCGGAGGGTGTGCGCGAAAAGATCATCCTCGTGGTGGGCGGCCCTCGAATCAGCCAGGAGCTGGCCAAGGAGCTTGGATACGATGCCGGTTTCGGGCCGGGCACCTATGCCGAGGACGTGGCCTCCTACCTCGTCTTCAGGTTGAGGCAGAAGCTGGCCGCCGGCTCCTGAAGATACGATTGTTCGTCGAATTACATTGTCAACAACGTGCCCGTGAGCAGCTTGGTCCTGGCGGGGGGCCTGCCGTGCCGGGGCGCTTGGGAGAACGCAGATGGAAGTAATGCTTCGCTTGAGGATGGGAGAGCACGATGTGCACTATGCCGGAGGCCTCGTCGACGGTGCCAGGATGCTTGGGCTGTTCGGTGATGTTGCGACCGAGCTTCTGATCCGTAACGATGGGGACGAGGGTCTCTTCGTTGCCTATGACATGGTGGAGTTCAAGGCGCCGGTCCATGCTGGTGACTACATAGAGGCTCGCGGCCGCATAGTCAGATCCGGAAGAACTTCTCGCGCGATGGAGTTCTCTGCTTGGAAAGTAATCAGCTCGCTTGGTAATCCCGAGAGCCCCTCGGCCGCCGATGTCCTCGAGGAGCCGGTCCTGGTCGCCAAGGCCAGCGGAACCTGCGTCGTGCCTCTGGACAAGCAGCGGAAGAGTTCGTCCTAGTGTTCCCGCGCATGAGGCAGAAGAGGCTACGCACTTATGAAAGGAGAGCTCCGTGTCCAAGGTGATAATTACAGTAGCTCCAGTTGGAGCGGAGACTACCCGGGAAGACAACCCGAACCTGCCGCTCTCCCCCGAGGAGATAGTCGAGGACGTCTACCGGGCGTACGAGGCCGGAGCCTCGATAGCGCACCTGCACGTTCGCGACGAGAACGGCGACTCCACCCAAGATCCGGAGGTCTTTCGCCCGGTCATTGAAGGCATCCGAAAACGGTGCGACATAATCATACAGGTCTCTTGCGGCGGCAGCGTCGGTATGAGCGCCGAGGAGCGAGCCGGCCCCCTCACCTTGAGCCCGGAGATGGCAACGCTGACGACGGGCACCGTGAACTTCGGCAAGGAGGTCTTCTCCAATCCCTATCCCCTGGTAGTGGAGTTCGCGAAGCTGATGAAGGAGAGGGGAGTACGCCCGGAGATAGAGGTCTTCGACTCCGGGATGCTCACCACGGCTCATGTGCTCCTGAAAAAGGGGCTAGTAGACATGCCGCTTCATGTCGACTTCGTGCTGGGCGTACCCGGTGGCATGGCGGCCAGCGCCAGAAACCTCGTTCACCTGGTGGAGGACCTGCCGGATGGAGCTACCTGGACGGTTGCGGGCATCGGTCGGCACGAGCTGCCCATGGCCACGATGGCGATAGCCATGGGGGGTCACGTTCGCGTCGGTTTCGAGGACAATGTCTACTATGAGAAGGGTCGGCTCGCGAAGAGTAATGCCGAGCTCGTTGCCCGCATCGCTCGTCTGGCGGGCGAGCTTGGTCGAGGGGTTGCCACTCCAGAGGAGGCAAGGGAAACCTTGGGCCTCTCGCCTATCGGGTCCGCCAAGTAGGAGTCCATGTCTCTTCATGACATTTTGAGATCCCAAGAGGTTGACCGAGTCTTCATCCTCGGCATGGCGAAGAACGCCGGGAAGACTTTCACCTTGAACCACCTTGTCCGTTCGGCATCCAGGCAGGGTGAGAGACTAGGTCTCACATCGACTGGACGCGATGGCGAGCCCCTCGATCTGGTTACGGGGAAGGCCAAGCCGAGCATATTCTGTCCCAGAGGGACTCTCGTCGCCTCCGCGAGGCTCGCTCTCGATGCCAGCAGCGCCTCCTTCGTGAACGAGGAGGCCATGGGTATAGACACGCCGCTTGGTGAGGTTTCGATCGCCGAGGTGTCGGGGGAAGGCAATGTCGAACTTGCCGGGCCGCTATTTGCCGGGGAGCTAGAGTGCTTGCTCGAGCGAATGGAAGAGAGGGGGGCGAGGCGAGCTTTCGTGGACGGCTCATTGGATAGGCGGGCCGCCGGACGAGTGGTGGAGGACTTGATTCTTGCTGTTGGGGCGGTCGTCAGCCGCAGGCTCGATGAGATCGTGGAGGCGGCGACATCGCTGGTGGAGCAGCTTCGCGCTCCACCTCCTCCGGAGCATGTCCTCGAGGCGCTCGAGGGCAGGGCCTCGGGCTGCTCCTTCTTTCGCGAGGATGGGTCCCGCGAGGCTCTTCCCTTCTCGTCGATGCTCGGACGGAGTCGAGAGCTGGCCAGGGTTCTCGATGACGAGAGTCCCTTTGCGATCTATGTTGCGGGAGCGGTGGGCGAGGACTCCTTTGCCACATTGGCTCGTCGTGACTCTCCCGTGCGCCTCGTCATCAGAAATGCAGCCTCTCTTTTTGCCAGACCCTCCGATTGGAGAAGTTTTGTCGGCAAGGGGGGAGTATGCTACGCAGTCCAGCCATTACGGCTCCTCGCGGTGACCGTAAACCCATACTCTCCAGAAGGCTGGGAGTTTCCGCCGGACGAGTTCAAGTTCGCCCTGGAAGAGGCCTTGGCGCCAGTGCCGGTGATCAACCCAGCCATTTACGACTGATTGAAAGGAGCTTTGCAATGAAGAACGGATCTCCATTTGGAACTCATAGAGTTATCGAGCCCGAGGGGGTGATGCCGCAGGCCGCGCAGCGCATCGACAATACCATGGAGCCTTACTCGAACGAGATCCTGGTGAACGTGATGACGCTCAACCTGGACTCGGCCAGCTTCTTCCAGATCAGCGAGGAGGCCGGAGGCGACAAGGAGAAGATCAAGGCGACGGTCTTCAAGACAATCGAGGATCGTGGAAA
>SKWY01000107.1 GCA_007128675.1 Deltaproteobacteria bacterium
TACGGCCGCCTTCTTGGCTCTGGTCTACCCCTTCTTTTCGGCTCCGAGGGTGTCACCGCCGCTCGATGGATGCTCGGTGCGCAGGCGGCGACCTTGGCAGCAGCCCCGTCGCTGATTTCCCGCCTCGAGCTGCATGACCGACACGGTCTGGCGGTACTCGGTACGGTCCTTGGTGGTTGGCACGGTATGACCATCCCCTTGTGGCTAGAAGAGACGAACCGCGCCGATATCTCCGATTCGCAGATTGCTGGTGGCTGGCTCGCTGGAATGGGTCTTGGCGGAGTCACGGGGTTTGCGCTCTCTCAAAGAGTTGCTCTCTCTAACTGGGATGTGTTGATGCAGACCACAGGGGCGTTTTGGGGCCTGTGGTTCTCCTTCTGGGGAGGCGGCCTCGCCGACATGACGACAGAGGATCGTTTGCTGCTCACGCTCATCTCGGCGGATGTGGGCTATGTGACGACGGCGCTGTTGATGTCCCCCTTCGTCGGCGTGCACCCGACGCAGCTCGGCATCGCGTCGGTGGGGGGCCTCTGCGGCTCCGCCCTCTTCTCGCTCGTCACGGCGCTTGCCACGGAAGAGGGCGACATCATCAACCAGGCCAACCTTGCCGGTTCCGTCATTGGCCTTGTCGGCGGTGCGCTCTTTGCTTCACGCCTCAACTTGGATGAAGATTATCCGTTTAGGCTCGCAGGCAAGCGCATCGATATCCCCGCGCCCATGCTCGGAAGCACCGTTGCTGGTGACGGCACACCGGTGATGACCCTCGGCTTTTCTCTGCATTGAGGCGGCCCAGTACAGGTTAGGCCACGCGTTCAATGCCTGAACAAAGTGGGATGCCGTGGAGCATGGACCCAGGCAAGCCGGCCCGTGTATTGTCGCGCTCCTGGACCTTGGTTGCC
This sequence comes from Deltaproteobacteria bacterium, assembly GCA_007128675.1. Taxonomy (GTDB): domain Bacteria; phylum Myxococcota; class Myxococcia; order SLRQ01; family SLRQ01; genus SKWY01. Next base: position 900 of record SKWY01000107.1, read on the forward strand.
GGGAGCATCAATGCGCGTCAGAATCTGGATCCCCCTCGCCCTAGCCGCTTTCTCGATCGTCCTTGCCGGGCCGGTCTCATCTCTCGAGCCTGAAGAGGAGATCTCGGAGCCAGCGCAAGAGACCGAGGCCGCCGAGCCGGCGAAATGGACGGTGGAGGTTTTTCTTGAAGAGTTTCTATCTGTCGATAGGGAGATCTCTCTTGCGCGTTTGGAACACGCCCGGTCGGTCGTAGCGACAGCGGAAAGCCGGGATCGCTCGGTGGCCTCGGCGTCTTTTCACGCGCCGGTCGGCTACTCATTGATCGCGGGGCCCGATGTTGGTGTTCGCCACCTTGGCACTGCCTCCTTGGGCGCGGCATCGCTTGTGTACGAGGACGATCGGGGAAGATCGACCCGCGTTCTGGCAAGCTCGACGGTCAGCACGGCTCCAGAGGTCCTCGGCGGAAACCAGCTCGGCCTGCGCGTCGATTACTCCGTGCCTCTTTGGAGAAACGCCGGGGGAAAGCTCCATGACCTGAAGACCGCCTCCTTCTTGGAGCTGGAATCCGCTCGTAAGCTGGATATCGACGCCGCTTTCTTGGATCGCTGCGTAACCGGCTTGAGCCTCTACCTTCGAGCTTACGTGCTTCAGGAGCTCTCCTCGGTTTGGGAGGATCTCTTGGAGCACAAGGAGCGCACGCTCAGGCGCACGGAGCGCGACTTCGCTCGCCGGCTGGTTACGAGACTGGATCGCCTGGCTTCTTCGGCCGACTGGCTCTCGACTCGGCAGCGCTTCGAAGACTTCTCCACCCGTCGAGCAAGAAACCTGGCAACCTTCTTCTCCTATGTGCCGAGCGATGAGGAGCCGGTGCTCGCCTCTCCAAAGGATCTGCTCGCCACCATCCCGGCCTCTCTTACGGAGGAAGAGCTAGAAGAGCTGCTCCAGGCCCATCCCGTAGTCCAGCGGTTGGATCGCGAGATCGCCCATCTTCAGCGGCAGAGGGCCTTTGTCGAACGCTCCTTTCTTCCCGAAATCTTCCTGGTGCCCGAGGTGGGCGTCGAGCATTACAGCCAGGCTTTCGTTCCAGGCGCGGCTACATCGGTAACCCATGCCTTCGCGCTTCTTGGGCTGGGTGTGGACTGGCCGCTGCGCTCGCCCCGGCAAGACTATGATCTTCAAAACCTCTCGATTCTCGAGAAGAGGATCGAGACCGAACGCCGAGAGCTGACTAGGAGACTTTCCGAGCACGTGTCACTGGCCGAGGAGACGATAAAGGGCGCCGAAGCTCGCTTGGAGCTTGCCAATGAGAGCCTAGAGACGATCCAGAACCAGATACGAGAGGCCACTCGCCTCTACAATACGGGCCGCCTGGAGTTTCAGGACTACTTGCAGCATTGGAGCTTCTACGAAGAGGGGCGCTTCGCCGTCCTCGAGCTGACACTTGCCCGGTGGCTGGGGCAGATAGAGCTTCTTCGTGCGCTAGGGCCGACTCCCGAGGTCTGCGTGATTGGAGGCAAGTGAACATGCGCGCGCTGATAGCCTTCTTTCTCGATCGACCGCTTCTAGTAAACCTCATCACCGTGGGCGTCTGCGGCGCCGGCCTTCTACTTGCCACGGGCACTACCCGTTCATTGATTCCCTCTGGAGGAACTAGCCATGTGCGGGTGAGCGCTTCCTTGCCGGGCGCCTCCGCGGTGGATGTGGAACGCTTCGTGACCTTCAGGCTGGAGGAAGCCCTGCAGGGCATGAGCAAGGCAAGAAGGATCCAGTCGACGACGACGAACGGCCACACGGAGATATATGTCGTTCTCCATCCAGGCTCCGATGTTGCCAAGGCTATGGAGGCGATCCGCTCTAGATTGAGCGCCGTCGGTCACCTCTTGCCCTCCGACATGCAGCCTCTGCGTATCGAGGAGGTGTCATTCGACGATTCGGGGTTCATGGTCCTGATGGCAAAGAACATCGACGTTACGGATACGGTCCACCGGGAAGCCATCGAGACATTGTTGGAACGATTGCTGCGCCTGCCTGGGGTGCTCGACGCCAAAGCCGACATGCAGGAGCGGAGCCTATACATAAGGCTCTCCAGCGCAGGGCTCGAGCGCGCGGGCTTGAGCGTCACGGTTGCTCGCCAGCGGATCATCGAGGCCCTTTCCCATATGCCCGTAGGCTCGATTCAGTCCCGGGACCAAGAGATATCCGTCGAGCTGGCCACCCTGGACGCCATGGAAAAGCTCGAGGAACTTCCGCTAATCGTAAACCGGGCTGGAAGAGGGATCACCCTCGAGGAGGTAGCTACTCTCGAGTACGGTCTGGAGGACGAGCTGGAAAGAAACCTCTTGGAAGGCAGTCCATTCGTGACGATCTCCCTTACGCCCGACCCGGGGGCGGACAATATCGAGGTCAGCGAGCGGGTCAGGGGGCTCTTGGCGGAAACGATCGACCAGCTGCCGGAGCCTCTGCGAATACGGACCGCTATCGACACCAGCGAGGTCATCTCTCACGAGATAGAGACTCTCTTGAGTAACGGCCTTGGCGGCGTGGTGATCGTGCTAATCATACTCGTGCTCTTTCTGGGTTGGAGAGTCAGCGTGATGACTGCTATTGGCCTGCCGTTTTGCTATCTCGGCATAGTGCTGGTGCTGAATATCTTTGGCGTAGATTTCAATATCATCTCGCTCGTCGCGATGATTCTCGTCATCGGAATACTCGTCGATGATGCGATTCTGGTTTCAGAGGAGTTCAGCCAGCAGTTACAGAGCAAGGATCCCAGGCAGGCGGCCCTCGACTCCGTGATCAGAGTCGGCAAGCCGGTTCTCGGAATGATGGCCACGACGAGCGTGGCCTTCGTTCCCTTGCTGATTATGCAGTCCGATGTAAGCTTTCTTCTCAAACCTCTGGCCATTGTGATTCTCGCGGCGATTGCACTTTCGGTCTTCGA
>SKWY01000246.1 GCA_007128675.1 Deltaproteobacteria bacterium
ATGTGCTCCACTTGAGTCTGGAAGATCTGGTCGACAGGGCTGATAGTGTCGTGCGGGCTCGAGTAGTCGAGAGAGAGAGTCGTCTTTGCGATGAGGGGAGGCAGGTCTACACATATACGACCCTCGAAGTGCTCTCGAGCATGAAGGGGCCGGGGCGGGATACGGTGGTGGTAAGGCAGCTAGGAGGCGAGGTCGATGGCATCGGCTCCCTCGTGGGCGGTGACGCTCGATTCGAGGTCGGTGAGGAGGTCGTGGTCTTTTTGAGAGACAACCCCGATGGTAAGCCCTTTCTGCATATGATCGGCCTTTCTCAGGGGAAGTTTCGTGTGGAGCGATCAGAGGACCAAGTGCTTGCAGTGCGTGAGCTTTCCGATTTGTCCCTGGTGCGTCCGCGGGATGGGCGACTGGAACCGGTCGATGCTCCTGGGGTTTCCACGCTGAATCTCGAGGAGCTCGAAGACGCCATCAATGCCGCGGTATTGGGCCGGTAAGGGAGGAGAGACTCATGAGAAGTGCGGACTTGGGCAAGAAGGCGAGAAGGGCTTTGCTCCCCATTCTTCTTGGGGCGCTTTTCGTGCCGGCACTCCCGGCTCATGCTTATAGCGTGATGCGCACTGATAGTGGTGCCGAGATACACTGGCCCACTTGGCGCATTCCAGTGACCTACCATGTTCACACGGCTGGGTCCGCGGATATTCACGACGGCTCGGACCTTGCGGCGCTGGAGGCCTCGTTTCAAACGTGGGAGGATGTTGCGTGTAGCTCATTGGCTTTTGACAGAGCGCCTGACCACACCGGTACCCCACAGGCTTCATGCCACGACGGCATGAACCTCGTCTTCTGGATCGAGAGCAACTGGCCGGCCGACGTAGGGGCCGAGAGCATCGGCATTACGACTGCCTGCTTCGATGCTTCTAATGGGGAGCTCGTCGATGCGGACATCTGGTTCAATGGAGTCCACTACACCTGGGCAACCGACGGCAGATCCAACGCGGTGGATGTGCAGAACGTGGCTACTCACGAGGTGGGGCATTTCTTCGGGCTTGGGCACAGCGAGTATGCAGACGCCACGATGTACTATGCATCGGCCGGCAACGGGGAGACGAACAAGCGCACTCTGACCCACGATGACGAGGCTGGTGTTTGCTACCTCTACCCCAATGACTGCGTGTCCGATCAAGATTGCTCCGGCGACGAGATCTGTGTTCGTAACAGATGTCAGCCTCCTGCTCCCGATCCCTCTGGTCTTGGAGAGCCATGCGAGTTCGACGAGGAGTGCGTTATCGGAACTGATAGCGAGCAAGCGGTGTGCCTGACCGAGGAGGAGGATGGCTGGGCTGGTGGGTACTGCGTCGTCTTCCTATGTGACGATCAGAACCCCTGTCCCCAGGGTGGCATGTGTCTCGTGGTTGGTCAGGACGAACAGGGCAACGATGTGGGAGTCTGTCTTGCGGGATGCAACCCACAGGCTACGCCGCCGGGCTGTCGAGAGGACTATGTTTGCGAAAGAGTAGATCTTGAAGACCCCACCAAGGGAATCTGCATGCCGGCTTGTCGATCGGATGCCGACTGTGGAGAGAATTTTTCTTACTGCGATACGACGACGGGCTTCTGCTGGGCCACTCAGGGAGACGATAATGCTCGGGTTGGAGATCCCTGCACTAGGCACGAGGAGTGCCCAACCGGAGGCGGCTGCTTGACCGAGGACGATCAAGACTTCCTTGGTGGCTATTGCACGAAGGAATGTGATCCATCGATGCCATGTCCAGATGGCGCTTCCTGCATGACCTTTTCCACCGAAGGCGGGGGCACAATCGGCATTTGTCTGGATGACTGCGGGGCGGGGCAGCTTGGCGAGTGTCGAGAGGGATATGCGTGCTGGCCAAGTGGCCAGCGTGATCCGGAGACTGGCAGGGAGCTGGGATCTTGCTGGATTGCCTGCCAGGAGGATCTCAACTGCAGCAGTGATGGAAGCATAGTCTGCAACCAGGAAACAGGCCTTTGCGAGCCCGCACGACCCGAGGAACCTGGTAACGGGAATGGAGAGCCTGGCAACGGCGATGAACCTGGCAACGGCGATGCACCCGGCAACGGCGATGAAGAGCCCGGAGGGGGCGATAATGGCTCTGACTCGGACACCTCGGTGGGATGTGGCTGTTCCGCGACCGGTGAAAGCCTCGGCTGGCCTGCCTTCCTGCTCGTCCTGTGCTTGGGCCTGCTTGGCCGGCGCTCGAGGTGAGCTGGCTGGCCGCCTGCCGACAGATCACGCGTGCTGACCGCGGTTGCTAGAACCTCGCCTGAAGCATCACGTTGAAGCCCAGAAGAAAGGGGTTGTCCTGAAACTGCAAGACACTCTCCCCATATGTATTCTTGATTAGGGTCGCGCGATTGTCGTCTATCTGGAAAGATACCTGACCGAGCGCCACCATCGTCTCCGATAGGTCCAGGCGGGTGGTGCCCATCAAGGCGAATATCGGGGTCACCGTTGCTCCATCCGGCAGGATGTCATAGTCGCCACGGTCTCGTATTACGACAGTTCTTTCGCCGACTAGGTCCGCCGGTGCGTTCGTTCCAACAGGCAGCCTGTCTGTTACGGCGTGGGCCGGCCTCTGGACGCCTAGGCGAAAGCCAGGGGTGAGTCGCATCCTCTCCAGGTATCTGTCGTAGCCGAAAGCGATGAAGCCCTCGGGTTCTGGATGCATGGAGGAGGTGAAGCCTTGGAAGGGAACGAAAGAGGGGACATTGAACAGGATGAAGGCCATGTCGCGAAAGACGACGTCCAAAAAGTAGCGGTTCATGCCTTGCTGCACGGCGACGTTCACGTCACCCGCCATCGCTGGTTGTAGGCTCGTGCTGCCGTAGTGTTCCGGGTTCTCCAGGGTTTGGCCAAGCCAGGTGAACTCGCTCGAGATGACATAGGAGACCCCGGGGCCATACTCCGGCGCTCGAATGTAGACCTCCTGTGTTTCCGGATCATTGCGATAGAGCCTAAGATCTACCGACGTTCCGACCTCCCGGCCAACGCGCCAGCTAATCTGGGTGCTGCCCCCGGCCGCATGCAGGCGCTCTCCGAGCACGGGCTCCCTGGCGAGAGTTCCCTTGCTGAAGTAGCCGCCTCCAAACTCCAGACGCAGGTTGGATCCCACGTCGAAACCCATGCCCGATAGGAAGCCGTAGTTGGCGACCCAGTCCGTGGCTTGCTCCTCACGAACCTCGACGACCTCGGAGAGTACGGTGGATTTCGCCCCCATGAAGGCGTACCACCGGTTGCGGTTTATCTCGAAGCGCGCTCCCGGTACGGAGTTGCTCGCCTGAGGAAAGACGGCGTCGCCGCCCCAGGTAAGTCGGTAGGAGTAGCCCAGACGAAAGCGATCGGAGGTGACGGGAAAGCCCGTGAAGGCAATCTCCTCTCCAGCAGCCCATGTATCTGGCTTGTAGGATAGGCGAACGTAGCTGGAGGAGTCGGCTATGCCCACGGCACCTCTGCGACTTCCAGGATTGAGCTGCATCCGTAGAACGAGAGCTGCCTCACCGGTCAGACCCTCGAAGTAGGTGGGCCTACGTGCATAGAGCACCAGGTGGCTCAAGGTCTCGAAGCCCGAGTCCCTGCTCTCGTAGTTCTCGAAGAACAATCGATTCTGCTCGGAGCCCTGAAACTGCGGGCCCGGAGTGGGCTCGCTCCGGCTCCCAGGCGATGAGAGGAGGTCGTCGTCGGCGAAAACGAAGGAGAGTCGTGTGTCGATAAGAGGACTATAGGGCTGGCTGTCACGAGGCTCGCCATCTCCGGCGCCTCCCTGGCGGTTTTCGCATGATGGGCAG
>SKWY01000060.1 GCA_007128675.1 Deltaproteobacteria bacterium
CGGGCGCCTTGGCCTTCGAGCTCGTCCCAGCGGCCTTCGTCCTGTTCCCAGACACCGATGTCTTGCCCTTTCCAGTAGCTCTCGCCATCTTCTTTGTTCCTAGGCTATTGGCCGCAGCACCTCTGGCTGCCGTAGTCTTTCCTGCCTTCTCGGCGGAAGGATTCTTTTGGCTCCGAGTCTTACCGGGCTGTCTCTCATTACTCCCGGCCTTCTCGGCAGCCCGCCTGCTTCCACCAACCGGGTTAAGCTTTCTCGCACGGGAAGCTTCTCGACGGATCATCGTCACTCCTGACTACATGGGATCGCAAAACTACCCACCGGGGGGCGGTCTCCAACCCAGCATGGCTAATCACTGTTTGCTCACTCCCTGGATTTCCCAAGAACGCCAACAAGGCTCTTCGGGGCCCTAGATCGGGCAAGATGGACACGGCTTCTTTTTCCGCGTCCTGCATGTTCACGAAGCCGTGGCCAGGCTCCTGACAAATCACAAGGTTCGAAATAAATTCCATCATTCAAGCCCTAACCTTCATCGATCCAGTTCGTCCTAGGCTCTTGGTCGCCTGTATTCTTCGAGCCCGCTCGACAGGATCCGTAATCCTGGAAGTTTCTCGGGCCAGCACTTCTTGACGACGCCTTTTCGCATGCCGAGCGATTCTTTCCAGGATGAGCTCTAGCTTGCGGGTAGCTTCCCCCTGATCCTCATGCGCCGGACTGGCTCCCGAGGCGTCCATATTCGCCATACGGGCAATATGATCGCGCCATCGCCGACGAATCGAAGCATCGGAAATACCCTCCAAGCGAGCACCAACATCAACCTGGTGCCGGTCTTGCCACTCTTCGAGCAAAGATGCCACCAGAGCCCTAGAATGATCGTCCATCAGATCCACGAGGCAGGCTTCAACCGCGGAGTTCTCGAGGAGATACGGCTGCTCGAGTAGTAGGAGGCAAAGAGCCTCCTCGTCCGCAGAAAGGTGGCTGACAGGTTGATCAGGCGCCTTTTCCGGCTGCTCACACGGCTTCTCTCTGGGGAAGGAAGCCCCTGTTCCAAACCGATGGAGCAAGGCTCGCTCTTCCATTCCAAGACGCTCGGCAACTCGCTGGACATAGAGCCGACGAACCAAGGGATCCTTCACGCGCTCGATATAAGGCTTCACGCGCTCCAAAGCGCGCACTCGGTCCTCGACCGCCCTCCCCACTCCCTCCAATGCTCGTTCAATCAGCACCTCCGCAAGAGGAACAGAGGCCAAGCAAAGGGCCTTGAATGCTTCAGCGCCCTCTCGACGAACGAAGCTGTCCGGGTCATCGCCTTGGGGCAGGTTCACCACCCGCAAGATCATGCCTGGTGCGTTTGCCGCTACATCAAAGACACGGCGTTGTGCCTCGAAGCCCGCGGCGTCCCCATCGAAAACGAGCAGAATCTCCCGGGAGTGACGCGACAAGAGCCGGCAATGCTCCTTGGTAAGGGCCGTACCGCAAGTAGCCACGACGTTTTCCACGCCCGCCTGAGCCAACGCCAGAACATCGAAGTAACCCTCGACGACTATGGCCTTGCCCTCCCTGCGGATATGGGGTCTAGCTTCATGCAACCCAAAAAGAGTCTCCGACTTGCGGTAGACAGCGGTCTCTGGAGAGTTGAGATACTTGGCCGGATGGTCTCCCTCCACCAAACGAGCCCCAAAAGCAATCGCCCGACCTTCGATGTCCCGAATTGGCACCATCAATCGTCCCCGGAAACGCTCGTACGTTCCCCTATCACCTCGAGCCAGTAAACCTGCCTCTTCCAGCAAGGACTCGGACATGCCGGCCCGAACAAGCTGCGCCCGGAGATCGTTCCGAAGAGGAGCAAACCCGAGGCCAAAACGCTTTGCCACCGGCCCTTCGATTCCTCGCTGCTGAAGATGACGGCGCCCAGCCTCTCCCCTGGAATCCTCGTGAAGCCACCGGCCAAACAAAGCCCCCGCCCTCTGGTTCGCCTCCCGCAGGACGTCTCGGCGCCGTCTCGTCGCATCGGCCGCAGAATCACGCTGACCGAAGGAGTCGGGAAGCTTCACCCCAACTTCGGCAGCCAACGATTGAAGGGTTTCTGGAAAGGTACGGCCCTCGTACTCCATCACGAAGCGGAACACATCCCCACCCGCCTTGCAGCCAAAGCAGTGATAAAGCTTCCGTTCCGAGTCCACGTGAAAAGACGGAGTCTTCTCTTGATGGAAGGGACATAGCCCCCTCCATGATCGTCCCGCTTTCTTCAGCGACACCGATCGACCTATGACCGCGACGATGTCGAGTCGATCACGGATCTCGGCGATCTTCTCTTCGGGGATCTCCGCCAAAGGCAACCCTGACCGTCCTTGGACGGCCGCTCGACACATACATGACGAACGGCATGGAGAACGAAATCACCCTCCATGCCGCACCGACGCTTCCAGTTAGAAGCTGCTCCTAAACGTACTTACGAGCCTTCTTCATGGCCCGCTTGCGCGCTGCAATAGACTTCTTCTTCTTCTTGATGCTCGGTTTCTCGAAATGCTCGCGCTTCCTGATCTCTGACAAGATCCCAGCCTTCTCACACTGCTTCTTGAAGCGCTTCATCGCGTTCTCGAAGGACTCGCCGTCCTTCACACGCACAGTCGACATCCGCTTATCACTCCCCTCTGTTCGGGATACGATGACCGACGATGCCGAAGCGGCTGTATGACAGCTACTAGCGATCGCCTCGACCTCACTATTGCTTTCGGCCTTCGTCGAATCGGCAAGCTTACACGAGTAGCCCCCAATGTCAATAGCTTATCCCACTGAAGGTCCCCTCCATCTCGAAAGCGGGGAGGGACGGAAACCGCCGAGCCGATAGGACCTTGGCGACGAGATGCCTCGATGCCGCAAAGTTGGATACCCGAGTGGCGCCCCCCTTCGCGTCTTCGTTCGTAAGAATCGTCTTCCGGGTGGTGTGGCGCCGTGGCGTGCCTGGACCGCGAGGACAGGGACAAACGGTCTATCCCGATCGAGGTAATGGAGAAAGAGTTGAGGCGACCGAAGCTGAACAATCCTATAAATCCCTTCCACGATCCGAGTGACTTGGCCAAAGTATCCCCAAGATATTTCCTCGTGTACCGGGATGTATCGGGCAGCACGGGAATGCCCCAAGACATCATTTCTCCCAAGGAGTCTATCAACTCACTCGATGATGTGGTTTTGATCGGTTTCCCTGAGGTTCATAGCCTTCGGTGTAGCAAAGACAACTTCAATCAGGAGAGTTCAATGCCGGTCTACTCAGGCGAGGCCAAGAGGCTGCTTACCAAGACAGAGTTCGAGCTATTCAGACAAAGCACACTGCGTGAGATCAAGAACCACACCATTGCTAGGCTAAGGGGCAAGATCAAAAGGTCTCGTCGCCTTCGCGACAAGTACAAGGATCTGGCCGACCAGCAGCGTGGTGAGGCGCGAGGCAAACGAGCATCGAAGAGCACCCGGCCCGCCACCGACAACCTGCGCACCATGCGTAAGGTCGAGATCTTCGACATGTTGCTAGAGCGCTTCGAGAAGCGGCTCGCCCGAATGGAAGAGGAGAAGCGTAAGGAGGAAGCCAGAAAGCAGCGCGAGCTCGAACGCAAAAAGAAGGCCGCGGAGAAGAAGCGAAAAGAGGCCGAGAAGAAGAAGGCCGCTTTGAAGCGCAAGAAAGAAGCCCAGAAACGACAGGCCGAGGCTGCAAAGAAAAAGGACACGGCCAAAAAGACCTCACGAGTCGTCGCCAGCTCATCTCGAGCCGCCAGCGGTCCGGCGGGTGGACAACCACCAAGATCTTCCAGGAGCAAAAG
>SKWY01000389.1 GCA_007128675.1 Deltaproteobacteria bacterium
ACCCGGTGTGGGCAAGACGACGCTCGCCCGCTCCCTTGCGAGAAGCCTGGGTCTCTCATTCAGCAGGATCCAGTTCACCAGCGATCTCTTACCAAGCGACATCGTCGGAAGCGCCGTGCCCGATCGCGGCCGAAAAGGCGAGGAGAGCGGCTCCTTCGGATCTCTTGTCTTCCAGCCAGGCCCGATCTTCGCGAGCGTCGTGCTTGCCGACGAGCTGAACAGAACGACGCCTCGCACGCAGTCGAGCCTGCTGGAAGCCATGAGCGATCGTCAGGTGACGGTGGACGGAGTTGCTCACCAACTGCCCAGGCCGTTCTTGGTGATTGCCACGCAGAATCCGCTAGAGCATCATGGCACCTATCCCTTGCCCGAGTCTCAGCTGGATAGATTCGCCGTGCGTCTATGCCTTGGCTATCCGGCTCATGAGGAGGAAAGAGAGCTATTGCTCTCGAGGGGCATGGTCGAGCCTGTCGAGGCGGTGGAGCAGGTCGTCTCCGAGGACGTGATTCCGTCGCTGCAATCCATGGTGGGGGAGGTTCGCGCCGAGGCGGCCGTGGCCGATTACGTGCTCGCCATTGCCGAGGCCACGAGGAATCATCAGGCACTCGCGGTGGGTGCATCCACTCGGGCAACGATCGGGCTCATCCGTCTCGCTCGGGCTCATGCTCTCATACAGGGGCGAGCGTTCGTGACCCCGGCGGATGTCAAGAAGCTGGCGGGTCCAGCGCTGACTCACCGGCTGCTCCCACATCACTCCGCCGATCCCAGCCGTTCCGAGGTCGAGGGCATCTTGGACGAAATTCTCTCGGTCGTGCCGGTCCCCGAGTAGATAGCTCATCGCAATGCGGGCCCCAAGAACACTGAAGATCACCCGAGAGGGTCGTTACTACCTCGGCTTCACCATAGGAGTGGGGCTGGCAGCGACCAATACGGGAAACAACCTGCTCTATTTGATTCTTGGCCTTCTGCTCTCGCTGATCATCGTTTCGGGGCTCCTCTCCGAGGCGGCGCTAAGGCGCCTCGAGGTTGGTCGCGCACCCAGCGGGCCTTGCCGGGCGGGCGAAGCCTGCGTCATGGGTGTCACCCTTCATAATGGCAACCGGGTTCTTCCAAGCGTGGGGCTCGTCATCGACGAGATGTCGGCCAAGGAAGTCAGCGTGGCTCCCGGAAGATGCCTTCGAGTTCCCGCGGGGGCGTCCGTTCGCGCGAGCATGCGGCTGACGCCTCATAGGCGAGGGGAGATCTTCCTCGCTGGACTGGTTGTGACCACACGCTACCCGTTTGGGATCTTCGCGAAGAGCCGGCGCTATGAGATTCCAGCCACCTTGCTTGCTTGGCCCGCCCGGGCCTCTGCCTCGATGCTCGTCCCTGATTCGGGAACCGAGGAGGCCGGACCCCCTGTCGCCCGAAGGGGTGGGGTCGAGGATCTTCGAGGTCTGCGGCGCTTCAGGGAGGGAGACGAGACGAGGCTGATTCACTGGAGGCGCTCCTTGAGGGTTGGCAAGGAGCTGATAGTGGAGCGAGATGCTCCAGAGGGGAGGCGAGTGCGTCTGGAGCTTCTTCCCGGCGGCGGGGATGCCTTCGAGGAGGCCATCTCCCGCGTTGGCTCCCAGGCCGAGGATCACTTGGCGGTTGGCGACGAGGTGGCCCTGGTGGCGCCTTTTGGCTACTCGGTCCCTTTTGGGCGAGGACCAGGGCATAGGCGACAGGTGTTGTCTGCCCTGGCTCTCGTGCCCTCCTCCAATGAATCATTGGGCGAGGAGCTGCTTGCTGGCAAGGATCGTCGAGTGGAGCGGGAGTCTTTGACTCGAAAGGTGGCTGCCTTTTTTGGAGGCTTCGGCTCATCGGGACGTAGCTCTCATGAGGGAGCCGGCCATCATGATGGTGGGGGTGAATTGTGAGCTTCGGGTCCGCTCTCCACCTTGCTACGTTTTTGACGGCGGGCTGCGCCTTTGCCGCGGCTGCTGTTGGCGGCAACTTGAACCCCCTTTTCACGGCCGCATGGGTCGCGGTTTTCTTCATGGCCGCGCTGACTCCCGAAGGCAGGTTCAAGGGCGGCCTCGTAATAGCCGTTGGGGTCCTGACGGGGCCGGCACTTATCGCTGCCGTAGTCTCGGTGGGTTTGGATCCCGTACTCGCGGCCGTGTACTTCTCATCATTGCTCCTTCTGGCTCGGCTCCTGACGAGAGCCGGCACCGAGGGGCATGCCCAGGTACACCTTCTCTCCATACTCGTGCTTGCCGGTGGTGCCGCGGTCAGCCCCGACCTCACCTATCTGCTGGTCTTCGTCGTCTACCTATTCTCTGTCACCTTCGCGCTGCTGCTCGTTCATCTGCGCAGGGAAGCCGGAGAGTCCGCCCTTGCGCTTCCGGTCCGCGAGCTAGTCGGAAGGGGGCTTTTCAACGGTACGCTAGGCCTCGCAATCTTTGCTCTTGCTTTCACTTCCGCGACTTTTCTGGTTTTCCCTCGCGCAACCTTCGGGATCGGGATGGCGCGTGTGGCGGGCGCGGAGAGGGTAGGCCTGACCGATCGGATTGAGCTGGCGGGTTTTGGCCGTATCAAGGATGACGATCGAGTCGTACTGAGGGCCTGGTCGGATGAAACGGCAACGCCGGCGAGTACTCTCGATATCTACTGGCGAGCGCAGTCACTGGAGGTCTACGACGGGCACGGATGGACGGCCACGGAGCGAACTCTGGATGGGCAGTCGTCTTCATCGATACGTTTTTCGGGGCGTGACGAGACGAGCCGTGCATCCTCGTTGGATGTAGAGGTAGTCAGCGCCCTCGGGGTGCCTGTTCTTCCTGTGCCAGACCAGGCTCGTGTGGTGCGCGTTGGTCACCGTGACTCGCGGGGAAGTCGCATTCTACTGCGTAGAGCGGGCGGCAGAGAGGTTCGCACCGTTGGAATGCCTTCGCCGCCCTACGAGTATCGGGTCGAGGTCAATTCGGGAAGGAGGGTGGTGGGCGAAAGCCCTCCAGAGCCGGAGCATCTGGAACTACCGGCTCAGCACCCCGCGATTGTCGCGCTGGCGAGCCGCCTTGCCGAGGAGGCCGGTACCGGTTCAATGGCTTTGGCCGAGTCCATGGAAAGGTGGCTGTCCACTCGCTTCGCCTACTCGGTGGATCTTCCCCGTGACCCATCCCTTGAGCACTTCTTGCTGGAGAGGCAGTCCGGCCACTGCGAGTACTTCGCTACGGCCATGGTAGTTCTCTTGAGACTTCGAGGTGTGCCGGCGCGGGTAGTGGTCGGCTTCCAGGGTGGTAGATGGAACGCCAGCGGCGGCTATTATGTCGTCCGTCAGAACGATGCCCACGCCTGGGTGGAGGCTTGGCATGATGGTATCGGCTGGGTCCGTTACGAGCCTACGCCGCCGGCTGGAATCGGAAGGGGTACCGCGCCGCCCGGGCTCCGGGAACGCATGGCCGATCTCTGGGACTCGCTCCAGTCGAGCTGGGCCAGGAACGTGTTGGCTTTCGACCGGACGCTGCAGAGGGATCTGTTCAGGAATTTTGCTCGGGCCTTCGATGATCTTGGGCGAGCCTTCCAGCAAGATCGTGGGCAGCGAACGCGCCTTCTTCGAGCGATGGGGTGGCTGCTCGGTTGTCTCATGCTGCTGGTGGGGGGTGCCTTGCTCCTGCGCCGTCGTGGGCGAGGCGGGGAAAGAGACAGAGGGCTCGGCATGGATGCGAGGCGCGCGAGGAAGGTCTATAGGAGGTTTTTGCGCGGGCTACGAGGCGCCGGCATCGAGCGGGGTCCGCATCAAACCTCGGAGGAAGTCCTGGACTCCATTCGTTCGGTGATGCCTCCTCATGAAGAGGCGGTCTTGTCGCGAGCGAGGGACATCATTTGGCGCTATGATGCATCACGTTTTGGTGGACATCCGCTGTCAGCGGAAGAGGCCAGGGCGCTGACGAAGGAAGCTCTACGAGTTGCCAGAGCAGTGGAGAGTTCATGCCGGTCAGCTTCAAGGTAGGGGAGGACGATGCGGGGATGCGCGTTGACAAGCTCTTGCGGCGCGAGCTGCCGAGTATGCCTCTCTCGCATATCTTCAAGCTCCTTAGAACGAGGAAGGTCAGGCTCAACGATAGCCGTGCACGAGCCGAGGATAGGCTGGCGGCGGGTGACACGGTGACGGTGCGGGGTGACCCGGAGCGCCTGGGGGCTCGTCCCGAGCAGATTGGTCGCGTGCAAACGAGGCGTCGAGATTTCCAGGCTCTCTTCGAGGACGAGCACCTAATGGCGGTGGTCAAGCCCGCCGGCCTCGCGATTCATCCTGGAACCGGCATCAGCGGGGCAACCTTGGTCGATCAGGTCCGAGCGGCCCTGGGCACGACGCCGGAAGAGCGGGGCTTCACGCCGTCGCCGGCCCATCGGTTGGATAAGGAGACCAGCGGCGTGGTCGTGGTGGCAAAGACTCGTCGAGCAATGGCGGCGATGAGCGAACTCTTCTCGTCTGGTGCGGTGGCGAAGACCTACCTGGCGATTGTGAAGGGCAAGATGCCGGCGAGTAGCGGCAAGATAGATCTGCCGCTACGAGAGCACCAGCAGACATCAAGGAGCAAGGCCATGCATGGTGCAAGACATCAAGCCGCCATGACACGCTGGAGGCTGGTGTCGAGTTCACTAAAGGTTTCTTTGGTCGAGGTCTCCCTGGAGACAGGCCGAACGCATCAGATTCGAAGGCATTTCGCCTCCATAGGTCATCCAGTCGTGGGCGATCGCCGACATGGGGACTTCGCCTTCAATAGGAGAGCCAAGGCGACGCTAGCCATAGGCCGGCAGATGCTCCATGCCTGGAAGCTGTCGTTCGAGCATCCGTTGACGGGTGAGCGCCTGGAGCTGGAGGCGCCGGTCCCGGAAGATATGATGAAGGCTATTTCGAGGGCCGACATGGGCGAAACAGGCCCCACGAGTTGAATGGGCAAGGATGGGTAGTGGTTTTAGGAATAGACACGAGTGCGGCCACATGAGCAACGTAGCGGCTCCACGCAATGACAAAGCAGGACAGCCATCTTGCGTCCTTAGTGGTCTTGTACGAGGAGGCCCCATCGCCTAATAATCGAGGCAACACCAATGCAGGATAACGACGATAAGGCGGGCAAGAGTCCGCAAGACCGAGACGTCGAAAAAGACGTCGATATAAGCCAGGACCGTGCGCCGGACGAGCCACGTTGGGTCAGGGAAGGTGCCGAGGCGCCAACGAGGCCCGAGCGTGAGGGCCGGGTCGAGCCTGGGCCGGATCGCTTGCCCGATGAAGGTGCTTCTGCCCCCGAGGAGACGACGCACAATGAAGCGCCTCCTGCTTCCAAAGGCGAAGACAGCGGTGTGCGTGTCGGAGAGGGCTTGGTCCTAGAAGGCCTTCCTTCTTCCCCTGCCGGCGATGGGAGTGCCAAGGAACCCGAGAAGAAGGAAGATGGCGATCGAGAGGCGGGCGAGGCCGCTGACGAAGCACGACATGATGGGCCCGGCGACGGCGGCGGTCCGGCTTCAATGAGCGCAACGAAAGGAACGGGAGCAGCGGCGCGCCCCTCGAAGGGAAAAGGTCTTTGCGATAGTGATGGGTCCGAGGGCTCTGGCGGTCGGCGGCGCTCCAAGAGGAAGGGCCGTCTGCGGCGGGTGGTCTTGTGGGGCGCCATTCTAGTTGGTGTAGGCGGGTTGCTTGGAGCGGCCGCCGTTGCCGGGATCTTTTGGTACTACGGACAGGACCCGGCGATTCCGACCTTCCGAGGCTTGGAGGACTATCGGCCTTCTCTCGTCACCGATATCTACTCCGGAGATGATCAGCTCATAGGCGAGTTCTATGTGGAGCGCAGGCGAACGCTGCCGTACCACGAGATGCCCAAGAGGATGGTTCAGGCGGTGATCGCCGTCGAGGATAGCCGTTTTTTCGACCACATCGGAGTCGATCCGGTGGGAATGATTGGTGCGGTGCTCGAGTGGGCTCGCCATCGTGGTTCTCGGAGGATGCGGGGAGCGTCCACTCTCACGCAGCAGACGGCCAAGGCGATCCTCGTCTCCGAGTGGGGCTTCGAGGAGGCAAGCGCGCGGACGGTGAGGCGTAAGGTCATCGAGGCCATCCTGGCTTTCCGGCTCGAGCAGATCTTCACCAAGGAGGAGATTCTCGAGATCTATCTCAATCACGTCTTTCTCGGGCATCGGGCCTACGGTTTCCAAAGTGCGGCGGAGAACTACTTCAGGAAGAACGTTCATGATCTCACCCTGGCTGAGATGGCGCTTTTGGCGGGACTGCCGCAGGCCCCGAGCAGATACTCGCCCTTCGTTCGTCCCGACAATGCCGCCCGTCGCAGGCAGCATGTTCTCGAGCGTATGTATCGGGAAGGCATGATCACCGAGGCCGAGCGCGACGAGGCCTTCGAAGAGGAGGTCCGGGCCTATCCCATAGAGGACGTCTTCCGAGAGACAGCACCGTTTTTCACCGAGCACGTTCGTCGCGATATCGTCGAACGCTACGGCAATCAGCGGCTGCTTCACGATGGGCTCAAGGTTTACACTACCGTCGACACGGAGAAGCAGCGAGCAGCGCAAGAGTCGATGCTTGCCGGTCTGGCGACCGTCGACAAGCGCCAAGGGTACGATGGCCCACTTTGGCGGGTGCCTCGGGCGCAGTGGGATGCCTTCAGCAAGGCTTACGACGATGACGTGCTGAAGGGCAGCCCCCTAGAGCAGGATAACACTTACGTGGGACTAGTGACCGACGTTCAGCAGCACCGCGTGGAGGTCAGAGTCGGACGGCACGAAGGCGTGTTGCCCATTGCCGGAATGCGCTGGGCGCGCCGGCATAATCCGGACGCATATCACCCAAGCTCTCTCATTGACGATGCGCGCCGGGCCCTTTCGGCTGGAGACGCGATTCTGGTCAAGAGGGTCGATAGGAGAGCTTTCGCGGGGGATCCGGCTCAAGCTTCGCTGCGACGGTTGCCGGAAGGCACGATCCTATTCTCCCTCGAGCAGCTACCCGAGCTTCAAGGTGCTTTGATCTCGATGGACACCGTCAGCGGATACGTGGTGGGCATGATTGGCGGCCTCGACTTCGAGTACTCGGAGTTCAATCGCGCGTTTCAGGCTTGCCGGCAACCGGGTAGCTCCTTCAAGCCCATAATATACTCCGCAGCCTTGGAGCAGCTCGAGTGGACACCCTCCACAATCTTGATCGATGGCCCACTCGTCTACGATGATCCCGACCATGAGGTGCGCTGGCGACCCACGAACTATGGCCGCGATTTCCAGGGGGATGTGACGCTAAGGTCGGCGCTCGTTCGTTCGATCAACATACCCGCCGTGCGGGCAATGCACGAGGTGGGAGTGGAGGAGACCGTAGAGTTTGCCAGGCATATAGGCATTCGCAGTGCCCTTTCCAAGGATCTCTCGACGGCGCTAGGCAGCTCGTGTGTCACTCCCTGGGAGCTGACCAACGTCTTTGCGATCTTCCCTCGGCATGGGCGAAGGATGGAGCCGGTTTTCATTCGAAAGGTGGTCGATCGGGATGGGAACACCCTCGAGGATCGGACCGTTTACTTCGATCCCTGGGCACCGCTACGAGATCGGGTGGCTGCCGGGCATGCGCGACTGTACGAGGAGTCGGAGCAGCTAATCAGCCCCGAGACGGCCTACATAATGACCGAGCTGTTGAACCATGCGGTTCGGTTTGGGACCGGCACTCGAGCCACGAGGCTGGGCAAACCGGCTGCCGGCAAGACGGGGACCACGAACGACTCCTTCGACGGCTGGTTCGTCGGCTTCACCCAGGAGCTGGTTACGGGGGTTTGGATAGGCTACGACACCTATGAGCGCCCCATGGCGACGTATGAGAATGGAGGACGAAACGCCTTGCCAATTTGGCTTTCCTACATGCAGGCCGCGCTCGAGGGTCGCGATCAGCCCGCCTTTGCACCAGCGCGGGAGATAGCGGCGCGGATAATCAGGAAAAGGATCGATTCGGAAACCGGCCTTCTGGCTTCTCCGAAGGTTCCCAGACCCTCCGTGGACGTGTCCTTCGTGGCGGGCACCGAGCCTACCGAGGTTTTTGGGGAGGTAAGAGCGAGCGATACCAGTTCCGCCGATTTCTTCCTTCACGACAGCGGACTTTGATGCGCTACTAATAGCGGCATCATCAGTCCTCTGCCACCGGGGACGATGAGTTCGTTGGGTTTCGGCTCGCAGCTCAGCCTGTGGCCTGCGCCATATGACGCATGGACAGGGCTTTGCTTGCCGCCTGTCGCGCAAGATCCGAAGGGCTTCCGGGAACATCCTCTTCCGGGGTTCTTGCCCCTGTGAGAAGCTCCAGCAGGCAGCGTACGGCACGAACGAGAGCGGTAGCGCTATAGCCCCCTTCCAGCGCCAGAATCATGCGTCCCTCCGAGAATCGCTGAGCCCATGAGAGAAAAAGCCCGTACAGGGCCGAGTAACCAGCCACCGTCATCTCGAAACCTCCGAGCGGATCGAGCTTATCGGTGTCGAAGCCAGCCGATACAAGGATGAGCTCCGGCCTGAACGCTTCCACGACTGGTTCGACCGCTTCACGGTACACATGAAGAAGGTCGGCATCCCCCGAGCCATAAGGAAGTGGTATGTTCATAGTGTAACCAGATCCTTCGCCCATTCCGATCTCGTCGAACCAACCTGTGCCGGGGTAGAACGGATACCGATGTGTCGAGACATAGAGGACCTTGCTCGACTTCCAAAAAGCTTGTTGGGTTCCGTTGCCGTGGTGGACGTCGGGATCGAGCACCAGGATGCGCTTCAGTCCGTGCTCCGCCAAGGCCTTGGCGGCAGCCACGGCCACGTTGTTGAACAGGCAGAAGCCCATCACCGTATCCGGTTCGGCATGATGACCCGGCGGCCGGACAAGAGCGAACGCCGAGTCGAAGCGACCGGAGAGGACCTCCTCCACGCTCATGCACAGGGCTCCCGCGGCGATCAGGGCTGCCTCGTGAGAATGCTCGCTCGCGCAAGTGTCGGGGTCGAGCCATATGGGGCTTTTGGTGCCCGAGGTCTCCTCGATCTTCTTCAAGTAGCGAGGCGAATGCACGCGCAAGAGCTCCTCGCGCGTGGCCTTCCGAGGGGAAACCATATGAATTCCGGGCACCGGTTTGGCGTCAAGATCAGCATAGACCGCGGCAAGCCGCTCCGGAGACTCGGGGTGACCGCCCGCGGGACGATGCTCGAGGCATATCGGATCTCTTGGTACAAGGACCTTTCTAGTCATGTTGCACAGGATAAACCCCAAGGCGCCAGACTGCGAAGAGAAACGAGCCAAAAAGTCGGCGCATTCCTTCAAGGTGCTGCCTGCCGGCCAGCGTCGTCTGGACAGGAGAACTAACACAATCCGGATACGCGCACGGGCGAGCATGGGCTCTTTGGGCCGCATACGTCTTTGTGATGCTGGCCGCTTCAAGCCCAATAGCCGAGAGACCCATCGCTCGAAAGCGCCCGAAAACTATGAAGACCGCTTTTCCACTCTGTTAGGTTTTGTTGATCCTTGAAGCCCGCTCTCCTATCATCCACCCACAAGCGAAGAGGGATCCCCATCGCGTTCGATGCCGGGTAACCTCCACCGACCCCTTCATGAAGTCATTGGTCCGCACTCTCATGGCGTTTGGCGCCGTCGCCGTCCTCTTCGTGCTGCCGGCGCGTGAGGCCTTCGCCCATCGTGCCGTGGTCGTGAAGGCACAGGACATAGGGCCCTATAGCCTTGCGGTGGAGGGCTTTCGACGCTCCTTCGATGGGGAGGTTACGGTCATCGATCTAGAGGGGCAGGAGGTGAGCGCGGCACAGGTTCGCGAGATTCGGGGTCAGGATCCCGTGGCGATAGTCGCTATCGGGAATCGCGCGGCGACCTCGCTCAAGGAGAGAATCAACGATATTCCCATCATTTACTGCATGGTCATGAACGCAAGGGAGCGTGGTCTGCATGGACCCAACATTTCCGGGATTCGGCTGGAGATTTCCGCCGTAAGACAGCTTGCCGAGTTTCGAAGAGTAGTGCCGGGCCTCACCAAGGTGGGGATCATCTATAATCCGGAGCGCGCCAACCCAGCCGTGGATGCGGCGAAGCGAGCCGCTAGAACCTCTGGCGTAACGCTGGTCGAGAGGCAGGTGACTCGTTCCGGGGACGTTCCTGCTGCTGTAACGGATCTGACAAGGGAGGCCGATGGTTTCTGGTTGCTTCCCGATGCTTCCCTGGTAACCAACGAGACCTTTCGACACATCTTGGTCACCAGCCTGGAGCGCCGGGTGCCCCTGATGGTGTTCTCGGCTCCTTTTGTTCGGGCTGGCGCTCTGGTGGGGTTGGCGCCCAACTACACTAGAATCGGGGAGGAAGCCGCGCGTATGGTTCGACAGGTTAGAGAAGGCACAGAGGCCGGCAGCATTCCGCCGAGAGAGCCCCCTGCCGCGCTGGTCATAAACGCGGGGACAGCTTCTCGCATAGGCGTGGAGCTTTCTGCAGAGGTTCGCGAATCGGCTACGATCATCGAATGAAGAGTTGTGGTAGACAGGGGGTTGTTTCCGTGCTCCATCCTCCAGTGGGGGAGAATCGTTTATGAAGCTATTCGACCGTCTCCAGCGACTGAAGCTGCGCTGGAACCTCGTCATTTGGTATACATTGGCCCTGCTTGTGGTCACTGGTCTCATGGGGTTTGCGATCTCGAGCAGCGTATCGCACAGCCTGGATGAGAGCCTGGAGCGTCGGGGGCTTTCCATGCTTACGGGACTGGTGGCGAACAGTCAGCTGCCCTTGTTGCAGCGCGCCGCTTCCAACGCGAGAGTGGTGCTGGAGAGCATTCAAGAAGACTCCGATGTGGCTTACGCCGCGCTCGTGGAGCCCGACGGCAAGGTGCTGGCTTCTTTCCTTGGTGCCGGTTTCGATCGAGCCACCAGCGAGAAGTTGCTGGAGAAAATGCTGGAGAGTCAGGCCTTCATGGCCCTTTCCAACGATCGCAAGCAGTACATCCAGGACGATAGGAACGCCAAGCACTTCGCATACAGGGTTGTTACGACGCGTTTGACCATGAGTGCTCCGGAGACGCCCGATGCGGATGAGGAGCTCCTTCTCGGGGGGTTCGATTTCGAGCCCGAATCGACCAGGGCGTCCACGCCTGCCGAGGACGATCGAGAGGAAACATTGGGTTACGTCCTCCTCGGGCTTTCGAAGACATCGACCAAGGCAGCCATGGAGGATGTGGCGGTATCCATCGGTGTTTCGATGTCCATAGGGTTCATACTCTTTCTCGTGCTTTCTTTGTTCATCGTCTCCCGAGTGTTCATACTGCGTCCCATAAGTGCCATGCAGGCATGCGCGCGGGGTATGAGCGAGTACGATCTCACGGGGAGGGCGGAAAAGTATGCCGACGATGAGATCGGCGAGATGGCTGACGCCCTGAATCGTTTGGGCGAGAATCTTCATGGGGTTTTGGGGCGGATTCAGGGTGTGACCGACTCTTTGGCCACTGTCGCGGATCGTGTGGCGAGCACGAGCGATGTGGTGTCGCGGGGGGCGGGCTCCACGGCTTCGAGCGTGGACCAGACGAGCTCGTCCATGCAGGAGATGCTCCTTTCCCTGAAGGGAATCGCCGAGAATGTCGAGGTGCTTGCGCAAAGCGCGGAGGAGAGTTCCTCGAGCATCTTGCAGATGGCTGCCACCAACGATGAGGTGACCGCCAACATTCATGCCTTGGCTGGAAGTGTGGAGGAAACCACGACGGCGATCGAGCAGATGACCCACTCGATCAAGGAGGTAGCAGGGAATGTAGAGGAGCTTTCCGCTACCGCCGAGGAGACTAGCTCCTCCATGAACGAGATGGATATCTCCATCAACCAGGTTGAGACCAACGCGAACGAGACGGCAAAGCTGTCCGAGCAGGTCTCGGCTGATGCCCGCACTGCCGGAGAAGCGCTCCAGAAGACCATCACGGGCATCGACAAGATTAAGGACTCCTCCAGGACCGCCGCCGACGTGATTGAAGCCCTTGGGCAGAAAATTGGAATGATTGGAAACATTCTCGAGATAATCGATGATGTTGCCGAAGAGACGAACCTATTGGCCCTAAACGCCGCGATCATAGCGGCGCAGGCCGGTGAACACGGGAAAGGCTTCGCCGTTGTCGCCGATGAGATCAAGGATCTGGCCGAGCGCACCGGATCGTCCACGAAGGAGATTTCGGATCTGATTCGCGCAGTGCAGGATGAGTCTAGGAACGCTATCACCGCCATGGAGCGCGGGGTGATAAACGTCGATGAAGGAGTTCGCCTTTCCGGAGAGGCTGAAGCAGCGCTCAAGAAGATTCTTGATTCGGCTAACCGTTCCACCCAGATGGTCAAGGCGATTGCCCGCGCGACAGTCGAGCAAGCGCGTGGAAGTAAGCAGGTCACCGGGGCCATCAATCGAATCGCCTCGACGTTCCAGGAGATCGCGAAAGCCACATCCGACCAGGCTCGAGGTTCCGAGCAGATCATGAGCTCGTCCGAGAGGATGAAGGTCATCACCAAGCATGTCGAGCGGTCGAGTCAGGAGCAGTCGAGGGGTAGCAAGCAGATTACGCAGGCAATCGAGAGCATCTCCGAGATGGTTCAACACCTGAATCGAGCTCAGAAGGAGCAGACCAAGGGAGCCGAGCAGGTCATGCTCGCTGTCGAGAACATCAAGGAGGTGACCGACAACCAGAACTCGGCCGTCAGGGATCTCGAGTCCGCTGTCGACACGCTTGCCGAGCAGTCCGATGTACTCCGCGGAGAGGTCAAGCGCTTCAAGGTTTGATGGGTCGCGGTTGATGAAACCGTGGTTTAACCCGGCGAACCCCATGGGCCTCTTCGAGTAGGGGCAGCGAGAAGCGCACGCTCCAGAGCAGCCCGAAACCATTCTCGAGGTCTGTTCTTGGCGCCGAGAGCCTCTAGATGGGGGGTGTGCACCTGGCAGTCTATGAAGTGAAAGCCCCATGAGCTCGTGCGCTCCACTAATCTTGCCAGCGCCACCTTGGATGCGTCTGATTGCAGGTGGAACATGGACTCACCAAAGAAGGCAGCGCCGATGGACACGCCGTAAAGCCCCCCGACCAGGTGGCCATCCCTGCTTCTCGTCTCCACCGAGTGAGCGAAGCCCAGGCGGTGAAGCTCTAGGAAGGCGGCCTTGAGGTCGCTAGTGATCCATGTGCCTCGTTGCCCTCTCCGAGGCACAGTGGCGCACGCTTCTATTACCTCCTCGAAGCAGGCGTCGAAGGTAACATCGAAACGTCCAAGGCTCCTGGCCAGCGTACGGCTGATGCGCAGGTCGTCGGGCATGAGCACGAACCGGGGGTCCGGTGAATGCCAGAGGATGGGTAGGCCTTCTTCGTACCAAGGAAAGATTCCCAGGGAGTAGGCGGTTAGCAGCCGCTCGCAGGATAGATCTCCTCCGACGGCAAGAAGACCGGATTCGTCCGCTAGAGAAGGGTCCGGAAAAACGATTTCTTCAGACAGACGAAAGACTGGCATGGGATCTAGGTATGAGTCGCTTTCCCGCCGCATCTCTTGCTTTATCGTCGGGCGGGTGCATGCTCAACTTACACCGCGTGCCAGGGTTGTGCGAGCGGGGATCTCGGAGGAGGGTGTAGCGGCGGCCGAGTTCATGTAGTA
>SKWY01000263.1 GCA_007128675.1 Deltaproteobacteria bacterium
ACACGACCGGCGAGGACGGCGTCGTGCTCTTCGATCAGCTGCCTTTCGGAAGCGCCCGGGTCGTCGCCTCGAAGGAAGGTCTTGCAGCCGCCGAGAAGCTCTTGCAGATCCCGCCGGAAAAGGAGACCGAGGCGACCCTTCGCCTTTCGAAGGCCCATGACGTGATCGTGCATACAAGACTAGACCGGGGATCAATCGAGGAAGGAGAGACCGTCGCCCTACGTCTCATTCCCGGCGATGGCTCCGTAG
The DNA here is from genome assembly GCA_007128675.1 of Deltaproteobacteria bacterium. Classification (GTDB taxonomy): domain Bacteria; phylum Myxococcota; class Myxococcia; order SLRQ01; family SLRQ01; genus SKWY01. The sequence continues at coordinate 250 of SKWY01000263.1, forward strand.
CATCCTCAGCTCCGAGGCATCAAATGACGGCGGCCATTGGAGAGCCCGCGGTCTTCGAAGGCGTTGGCGAAGGAATGTGGAGAGCACTGGCGCACCATCCGTCCTACTCGGCGGAACCCGTGCAAGTAGAGGTCCCTGGCCCAGAGGTAACTCTTGTTCTGGAGCGAGGCGGGAGGTTGTCTGGCCGCGTGATAGACGATAGAGGAGCGCCACTCACAGGCGTCTTTGTAATCGCGACGCCCGTGCTGGAGCCCGGCGCGAGCCGAGTCGATCTTCGACCTGCCCGCCGAGGGCGCAGCGACGCCACGGGCGCCTTCGAGATAGATGGAGTCGCGGATGGCGAGTGGCTGCTGCGTCCAAGGCTCGACGGATACTCCTTCGATGAGCCGGTGCCGGCACGACCGGGAGACCGAAACATCGTGTTGAGGATGGATAGGGCTAGAGCAATAGAGGGCATCGTGGTCGACGGCCGGGGAATGCCCATGAGCTCCATACGGGTCGTAGCCAGAACGACGGAAGGCGAACAAAGAAGAGTGGCGAGAGCGGTGACCGACGAGGAGGGTCTCTTTCGAGTAGGAAACCTTTCGCCAGGCCGCTACGAGCTTCATGCGGCACGCAGCCAAAGAGAGAGCAACCGCGTAACCGTCGAGGCCGGTGAGCAGGATGTGCGTCTGGTGATTCCCGTTGGGTCCACGATCAAGGGCCGAGTCGTCGGGCCGGACGGATTGCCTCCCAGCCGCTACACGGTGCTTGGCTTCTCATTCACCGACTCCACCGGCGCCTTCGAGATAGAGGACCTGGATCCAAGGGAGACCACGGTCTGGGCGGAGGCTCCCGATCTTCTGCGCAAGGAGCTCATAGTGGAGCTTCACGACGACCGAGAGACGGACCTTGGCACGATAAAACTCGATGCACCCGCCAGTGTCGAAGGGGTCGTCGAAACGGAGACGGGAAACCGAGTGGAGGGCGCCACGGTGGTACTCGAGGTCCTGGATGATCCGGGGTCTCAACCATCCATCACGTCGACCGACGAGGAGGGCCGGTTTAGCATCAGCGGACTCGCTCTCGGAAGGGCGCGCCTTGTCGCCATGAGCGACGAGGTTGATGGCGCCCCCGTCGAAACCGAGCTGAAAGCGGGCGAAGTGGCCACGGTACACATCAGGATGTCCGACTGAGGCAATCGCTTTCGGCCCCCGGTTTCAGCGATCCAACCGAACTCCGACAACCCGCTCCTCACCATCGATCAGCTCGAGATCCACGTGGTGCACAAGACCTAGCTCGGGGTTCTCGAAAACCAAGCGGTGGACGCCGGCGGGCACCTCTACTCCCCGAAGAGGCGTAGTGCCGAGATCCTGTTCACCGAGAAGCACATGGGCATAAGGATAAGAGTTGATGTGGAGTAACGCTTGACCCTCGTCGGTCTCGGCGCTCTTTTCATCCGACCCGATGCCTTCAGCAGCTTGCCTCTCCTCGCCCTCGAGTCGGAGGAGATCACTTGGAGCTTCATGCATGGGGATCGAAGGCTCGCCCGAAGGAGACGGCTCGAGTCTTCTGGATCTTGCGGCAAGGCGCTCCACGCCCACAGGCTCCTTGACGACGGCGGAAGCAAGCTTTCCCTCCGGCTCGTCGTCTACAATTGGGGCCGGCTCCTCGACGATCGAGTCGACCGTCAACTCCTCTTGCCCCTTCTCATCAAGATGGGTTTCCGTCTCCCAGCCCCAGAGCACCACTACCGAGACGGCAAGGAGGGTCAGGGCGGCGGGTAGAACCAACGGCCTGGCTCTAGACCGTCCCTTCGAGGGGGCCACCCTAGCGCCTCGCGATGTCTCACTGGGCATCGGGGTCGAGCCGGCATCAGGCGGGCTTTCGGTTAGGGGCACCGTTCCTTCGAGTAGAAGCTCTCCTGTGGTCTCGGAGCCGGATAGGGAGCGGCCGGCGCCGGCGAGCTCGGCTCTCAACCTGTCGCGCCTGGAGCTCTCCGTCGCCGACGGGAAGAGTGTCAACATCAGGCCACCGAGATCCGCCTCCGTTGGAATCGGGTCCACCTGCGTCAACAAGGCGGTAAGAGCCCGCTCGACCTGTGCGGCATCGGAAAGACGTTCGGATGGATCGGGGTGAAGGAGAGCCTCGATGAGCTGGTCGAGCTTTTCGGACAAGGGGGAGGTAAGATCGACCTTCGTGGACAAGGCGGGCGGCGCCTCGCCGGAGCGCACCCTAGCCAGCGTGCTTTCCCTATCGGCACGACGATGAGGAGCGCTGCCCGAGATCATCTCGTAGAGCACACAACCAAGGGACCAGAGGTCGGCGGCTGCTCCGCCTTCACCATGAGCCAAGATCTCCGGCGCCGTATAGGCCGCCTTGCCAAAGACCCTGCCGTCACCGGCACTGCCAATGGCACGAGCGATGCCGAAATCGGTGAGCTTCACGTTTCCAGCCATGGAAACGAGGACGTTCTCGGGCGTAACGTCGAGATGGGCTATGGGCGATTGTCTTCCTTCCAAATCCTTGAAGGTGTGAGTGTATCTGAGGGCGCGAGACACCTCGCGGGCAACGAAGAGCGCCAGCGTAGGAGGCAGGGGGCCGTGGTCGAGAAGCTCACGAAGAGAGGCACCATGCACGTACTCCATCACGATGAAAGGAGTGCCATCCTCCGCTCTTCCCGTCTCGAATGTGGTCGTCACATTTCCATGGGCAAGAGAAACAGAGATTAGCGCCTCTTCCAGAAAACGCGCCTCTGCCAGCTCTCCTTTCGTGTTGTCCCGCGGAAGGGATTTGATGACGAGCAGGCGTTCAGGTCCCAGCGAACCCGCCACCCGCGCCAGGTACACATCGGTCATGCCGCCGGCGGGCAGCCGGCGCACGAGCTGATAGCGCCCCATGCGTGGAGGCGAGGCGTCCTTGTTTTCTTCCGGGATAGTGACCATGGAATCGAAGCATCGAGCAGCGGAGCAGATGCATCATTATAGCGTGGAGACATAGGGGCTAGTCGTGAAACCCACGGATCGGAGACCGGACTGCCGGCAGCTTCGGGAGGAGGGCAGCTACATGAGCACCGTAGCAGCGACACGCGAAGACCAATCAGGACAGCCCCAGGTGCACCAAGTAGTAGCTCCACGCAAAGACAAAGCAGGACAGCCAAGTAGTCCCGCAACTTCGCAGTAGACTAAGCGCCGGGAGCCGGTTTCCGAGCCCGTGTGGCGCACCCACGCCAGTGCGGAGCCCACGGATCGGAGACCGGACTGCCGGCAGCTTCGGGAGGAGGGCAGCTACAAGACCACCGTAGCGGCTCCACGCAAAGACGAAGCAGGACAGCCCAAGGTGCACAAGGTAGCGGCTCCACGCAAAGACGAAGCAGGACAGCCAAAAAGCGCCATGGTAAAGCCCCCTCCCCCAAAGACCGAGACCACTAGCGAGGCGGGAGCGGCACGTGGTAACAACTTCGAACGATGCACCGTTACGTTCTAGTGGCCGCATTCCTGCTCGCAGTTCCATTGAGCGCGTTGGCCGGCACGGTCGAGCGCACGATGGCAATGCGCCCAGGACAAGAGACGACTCTGCCGCTCTCTTCCCCTGCTCGCGCTCATGTGAGCGATACGGATGTCATCAGCGCGAAAGTAGCTGACGGAGACTCTGTAAAGGTCGTGGCAAAGTCGCAAGGATTTGCATTGCTCTTTCTTCACGGCGACAGGGGTCTCTCCGTCTTTCGGGTCGAAGTCGGCACGAGCAGCGAAGAGACTCGCCAGGCCGCCGAAGAGAAAGCAAGACAGTCTTGCGACTCCTTCGAGCAAACGAGGCAAGGGCTCACCGTCTTCATAGGCTCGGCCGAGTGCCACCAAGCCGTCCAAGACCTCAGCCCGTTTCTTACGGCCGACGAGCTCGCCGTTCGATTCAACGAGGTTGGCCTACGAGCACAGCTCGCCGCCCAGGAAGCTCGCCTCCAAGAGGACCATCCAGAGCTGGCGGACCGATTACAGCTCGGCTACATCGGAGCGAACCTTCGAGTCGCGGGAAGTCTCGACGGCCCCGACCAAAGAGATGCTGTCCTACGTAGTCTGTGGCATGCCACCGCCGGCAGAATGCTGCTCGACCTGGGACACCTCGAGGTGGGCACGGCAGGCATGGAGGTCCAATGACCTTGGGCCAGCTCCTTGGCGAAGCAGGATGGTTGATGGCTCCCATCTATGCCTGCTCCATCTCCGTGGTGGCTCTCGTGGTCCACAAGCTGCTCGAGCTGCGTGCCGCCCAGGTAAACGACCTCGACTGGCTCGAGCCGACCATCGAGAACGCTTCAAACGGCGACATGGAAGCAGCCCTTGGAGTCCTTCAAGAAAAGGCACATCCCGCGGCTCGTGCCGTTCATGCGTTGCTCTCAACCCAGTCGTATCGTCCCGACAGGGCTCTGGCCGAGGCCGAAAGAGTGGGCAGTCTGGCGCTACAGAGCCTCGAGCGAAGACTGGGCATGCTCTCGTTCATAGCGCAGGCCTCACCGCTTCTCGGCCTCCTTGGAACGGTGATAGGCATGGTTGAGCTGTTCATGAGAATGCAGGGCGCCGGGGTGAACGAGATAGATCCCGCTCTTCTATCCTCGGGGATCTGGAAAGCTCTTCTGACGACGGCGGCGGGCCTCGTCGTGGCGGTTCCGGCTCTGGGCGCCTATGCCTGGCTGACGGGCCGAGTTGACCGGGTCAAGCTACAGATCTTCGATTCGGTGGAGCGAGCCATATCCGTCCTGCCGCCACTTTCAATTGCCCCTTCCATGGCTGGATACGCCGGCATGGAGAAAGCCCCATCGAGAGCCGACGAGTCTTCCCGTGTCGAGGACGTAATGGGGAGCGGTACCGATGCGCCTTGAGACGAGCCGCAGGCAGGTGCCGACCATCAACGTCTCGGCCCTTGTGGATGTGGTGTTCACGCTTCTCATCTTCCTTCTCCTCGCCGCGACCTTCTCTCCCGTGGGAAGACTCGATGTGGCATTGCCGGAGGCGAAGGCTGCTCCCTCGGGGAGCGTCGAAGGCGTGCTGGTGCTCGTGCCTCTCTTTGGCCATATCGAGATCAACGATGTCGAGGTGGAAGAAGACGAGCTGGTCGAAGCCTTGACGTCTCTCCGGCACGAGAACGAAGCCCTCTTGCTGGTCGCCGACGGCACCGTGGCGCTTCAACGGGCGGTGAAGGTGCTCGATGCGGCGGGGCAAGCAGGCTTCAGCACCATTTCCATCGCTACCAAGTCTTCCAGAGACGCGGTACTCGACCAACAGGACATGAGCTTGGGGGAAGATCAGGGGACCGCCACCGATGAGCCCTTGGAAGTAAGAAGCAGGCGCAAGGGTCTTGGAGAGGAGACCGGGCCGCCTGCCGGGGATAGCCCATGAGCGGGACTTCGACCCTATCCTGGGTGGTGGCGCTTCTTGCGGCGACCCTTCTTCATCTTGCGATCGCCGCCATCCCGGTAGGTAGCTCATTTATGGCAGCGGCCGACGATCGGAAGAAACCTCTGGAGGTAGCCTTCTCCAAACATGAGCCTCCCTCTAGTCCCGAGCCCCTTTCGAGGGTTTCCCTGAACAATGAGCGTCAAGAGGAGCACCTAGCGGTTACGCCCCCGGCAAAGGCCAAGAAGGTGCGCCAGGATGACGCAGCGAAGCCCTCCCGGGACAAAGAGAAGCATGAGCCCAGAGTTGAGCTCGAGCCCGGGAATGAAGCAGAGCTCGGCCAAGAAGCGTTCGCGCCAGCTGAAGAAGAGAGCGACCTCGATCCCGATGAAGCTGCGTCCAAGGTTTCCTACGCGGCTCTCGAGCACGAGGAGAGGAGCGATGCCGGCCACGAGAGTGACCACGAGCAGGCGCTGGAAGAGGGATTGGCTGGACGGTGGCAAGACAACCGAGATGACGGCGAGGAGCCCTCGAAAGAAGGCCTGATGGAACCCTTGGCCTCGGCCACGGCATCTTCACGACCTAGCCGGCAGTATGGCCCGTCGCCGAACATGGAAGACTACGGCCGGATTCTCTCTCGCTCAATCCAAGAGAAGCAACGCTACCCAATGGCGGCACGGCGAATGCGTCTCGAAGGGGAGGTGTACCTAAGAGTCAGGGTGCTGCCCGAGGGTGAGCTCGACGGCACCCCAGATGTGAGCCTCTCATCAGGGGTACAATCCCTCGATAGAGAAGCGGTGCGAATGGTGCAGTCGGCCGCCCCTTTTCCTCCCTTGCCGGACGGCTTCTCCGGGCGAAGCGCCGAGTTCCCAGTCCCCGTAAGGTTCGAGCTCCGATAGACGAGGTAAGCAATCCCAAGAAGAGCCTATTGTGAAGCGGGCGGGTCAGCCCTCGCGGGCTCCTCTTCCGCAGTAGGCTCCTCTTCCGCGGCGGGCTCCTCCGCCGCCGCCGGCTCCTCCTCCACCGCGGGCTCCTCCTCCGCAGCAGGCTCCTCCTCCGCAGCAGGCTCCTCCTCCGCCGCAGGCTCCTCTTCCGCCGCAGGCTCCTCTTCCGCCGCAGGCTCCTCTTCCGCCGCAGGCTCCTCTTCCGCGGCGGGCTCCTCTTCCGCCGCAGGCTCCTCTTCCGCGGCAGGCTCATCCTCCACCGCGGGCTCATCCTCCACCGCGGGCTCCTCCGCCGCCGCGGGCTCCTCTTCCGCAGCAGGCTCCTCTTCCACGGCAGGCTCATCTTCCGCCGCAGGCTCCTCTTCCGCAGCAGGCTCCTCATCTACGTCCGGCTCGAGCCTAACTACCTCTATGGTTCCGCTGACCCTTGGTCCATCTCCGGGTTCGGGAGCAGCCTTGGGAGGTGTCTCTGGTTCCAACGCCGCCTTCGCCGCGGCTCCATGCATGGGAACTCGAAGCTCCTGGCCGATGCGTATGAACCCATCGGGCGATAGACCGTTGATTTCGATGATCGCGTCGGCGCTCACACCATATCGGCGAGCGATACCATCCACCGTGTCACCGGCCACGACGACATAACCATGAGTGCCGGCTATATCGGATCCCACAGGCTCACCTGCGCGAATGCCGGCGGCTCTGCTGATACAGGCGGGGAGCTGCTTTGCGATCGAGGGAGGGGCACGAAGTGCGAAGCCGCTAGGAAGAGCGTCTCTACTCCCAAAGGCCCCAGGAAGAAGAGCCGGGTTGTAGGCGGCAAAGTTTTCCCTATCCCAACAAGCCACCAGGGCGGATACCCGAGCCGGCGCATCCAACCGCACCTCCGCCAAGCTTATGGGAGGCAAGGCGACCCATTCTCCAAAAATCTCATAACGCTTATCCAGGGTTCTTCTTGCCGCGAGAAACTGGGCGTAGAAGTTTCTGGAGGCAAATCCCCAGGAAGGAGAGCTGTAGCTCTCGATCAAATCCATCAGGTCATGGGAACCTACCTGTCGAACGCCTCTGGCCACCCCATTGGGCCCGTGATTGTATCCGGTCAGCGCCAGCGGCCAGTTGCCGAGCCGCTGATAGTTTCGACGAAGCATACGAGCAGCCGCCTCGGCAGCTAGGACGGGATCGCGCCTAAGGTCGTAGAGTGGACCTCGGGAGAGACCGTACTCACGACCAGTGGCGGGCATGAACTGAAACATTCCGGCAGCTCCCGCATGGGAGATCGCCGTTGGATGAAAGAGCGACTCGACGAAGGCTAGAGCAAGCAGATCCTCCGGCAGCCCACGGGAGATGAATGGCTCGAGGACCACATCCCTATAACGGTCGTATCGAAGGAGGCCTTCGTAGAACTGTTCGGCGAGCCCATACTGCCAGCGGATTCGGGAAGCGGCCGTCGAAAGATGCTCCAGCGCTCCCCCCTTTTCTATAGCCTCGTAGAGCGAGCGTAGATCCGGATCGAGCTTCGACACCTCGTCGGCGCCAAGCCCATCAGTCTCTGCAAGCCTGGAGAGAGTCTTGAGCCCCGCAACGATTTCTGCCTGACGCCCATCGATGAGTGCCCTTCGCGCGGCGACTCTCGATCTTCTCAAGGCCGGATCCGCTGGGCGCGGATGAAGCCGTAGGTCACCGAGCTCGAGCACCGAGTAGACTACCCCCATATGCTCGCGATCGTGGTAAGCGACCTGCCCGCTCGTCCACTCGCCATACACCCTCTCCCAGAATCGGACGTTTGGCTCCAGCCCTTCCGGCTCGGGGAAGTCAGCCGGAATCAACAAGGGAGCGGCGGCAATCAGCAAGGTGGCAATCACTAGGGTTCTCCAGTCTACTATACCTCTTACCGCTAGGAGCTTGCCGAGGCCTCCTCCGGCAGCCCCCGCTCCCTTGCACCACTGTCGTCCCCTGCAGCCTCCACCTCTCCCTGCTCCTCGACCTCCGGTTCGGGGGCAGCGTCCTCGATATCGATGAGTCGCTCCAGGCGCTCCGCGAGCGCCGCAGCCGCCGCTGTGAAATCGGGACAATCGGAGGCCTCACCATCAGCCTCGGCTTTCCCCGCTTCTCGCACAACCTCGCGAAAAGGATGAACCTCCGAAGCCTGCTCGGCATCGAGTCTAAGGCCCTTTGCGAGAATCTCGACGACGTCTATCTCCAGGGGCTTGCCAACATCGATGAGGCAAGACAGCAGAGTCTTGGGGGCCGCGCGTCCAAGCTCGGGAAGGGCTTGCACGAACCAGGGCTCGAGCCGGTCGTGACCGGCAGCCATGGGGGCCGCCTCCAAGAGAAGGCGCATCGCCGAACTGTTGCCCTCCGCCGCAAGCTCCGACAGAGAGGAGAGCACCAGCAAAGAATCGTTGGACGTGCCCGATAGCCGTAAGAGTCGGCCTAGGCTGTCGGGGGACGGCCGAAAAGAGTCGGTGATGATGGGGCCGCCGGCTTCCCGGTCGCTTTGAAACAGTGCGTCGGCCGCCAGCGCGCGCAAGACATCGTCGGTCTCCGACTCCACGGCGCGCTTCAGATATCGGATGTTTCTCGGATCGGCGGCGGCATGAAGCGCGAGGTAGAGCGCGGCACGTTCATCCAGACTCTCCAGCGTCTCGAGCGGGCCTGCCGGCACCGGTCTTCTCGGTCGCGCAGGAGAAGGTTCATCGAAGCCAAGGAGCCTAACGGGAATACCGTCGATGCCGGCAAGAACCTCTCGAAGCCTCCCTGGATAGTCGTTCACGATTACGGAGAAAGCGAAGACCTCGCCGCCGGGGGTCCCCACGTAGCCTGAGAGACCGGAGACATTTTCGAGAGTGCCCGTCTTCGCTCTAACCCAGCCCTCTGCCTCCTCCATTCTCCAGCGCATGGTGCCGTCACGAGCCGAAACCGGCAATGAGACCACGAACTCGGGGCTCGTTTGAAACCTGTCCCACATATGGGCAAGCAGAGTAGTCATCTGCCGAGCGCTGACCCGGTTTACATCGTTGAGACCCGATCCGTTGCGAAAGACGTAGCTCCCTCTCTCGATCCCAACATGCTCGAGTAGCTCGGCCACGACGTCCACGCCCTTCTCCCAGCTTCCCGGCTCCCCGCGCATCTTCGCTCCCATGACCTTGACGAGCATCTCGGCCACATGGTTGTTGGAGAACTTGTTCAAGGGGCCGATGACGTTGGCCAAAGGCTCACTATGGGCTGTATGCAGCAATGTCGCGGCGGTGGGAACGGATGCCCTGCGTATACGCCAGCGATTGAACTGCACGCCCTGCTGCCTCATGAAGACCCCGAACGTATGCGCGAAGTAATGCGGTGGGCTATCCACCCGCCGCCAATGTGTGCGGGGGTTGAAGTGTATTGGATGAACCCCTCGGACCAGTATTCGCTGCCTACTGCCCTCGGCGATTGATTGGGGCCTATGCCATAGACGAGCACGCCTGCTTCCCGTGACGACGCGGTTGTCGATGATGAAGTAGGCCGAGGCAGGATCGACAATGACCTCTGCCTGCCCTCCAACTTCAGCGCCTGCTCGCACGTGAATTGCAACGGCGTTTCGATTGAGAGATACGGCGCCCACAGGCGCCATGTAGGCACGATCGGAGCGAGAAGCGGACTCCTGCTCCCAGCCTGGTCCTTCTCGCGATCTCGAGAAGAAGGTCTCGTCGACCACGACGTCTCCCGTCACTCTTCTCACTCCCAGATTCCAAAGATCGAGAGCTAGCCGCACCATTCTCTCGGTCACGAAGCTGGGATCGCCAAAACCCTTGATGTAGATATTGCCGTCGATGACCCCCGAGGAATCTGGCCGCCTATCCGCCCAGATCTCCGTCTTGAACTGATAGTCGGGCCCCAGTAGCTCCAGAGCCGCTGCGGCGGTGACCAGCTTTATGTTCGAGGCCGGGTTCAGCAGGCTGTCGGCTCCCCGTGAGTAAATCTCCTCGCCAGTGGTCAGCGACACGACGTGAACGCCGACGCGGGATTCCGATAGTGGGGCGGACGATAGGAGACGATCGAGATCAGCGCTCAAGGCGCTTCTTGCTCGCGCTCTATCGGCCTGCCCGTCCACCGCCTCGCCGGTCACGATCCGAGATTGATCGCTCGTTGGTAAGACGTTCCTTGCCTCGACAGGTTTCAGCGATAGGACTTGGACCGCAAGGACGAAGACGGCAAGCAGCGCTTTGCTCAACCAACCAGACCAGCCGCTCTCGACTCTCCCGGCTACCAGGAAGACCATGTTCGTCCCTCGCACCATCGCAGATTATCACGTTGCGCAGGGCCCCTCAAAAGGACAAGTGCATCTCCCTCATCGTCGGACCGATTTTTCCTGGCATCAGTCTGATGAGCGCCGAACGCGAGCGGGCCCGGCGAGGGTGTACGTGCCCCGACCCGCGGACAAAGGGCCGCGCAAATAGACACGGCGCCATCCCCAGACACGCACGGGAGCCCGGCTTTGCGACTGCGATGAGTCAGCCAGCGGATCGCGGGCGGCGTCTGATACCCGACGATTTGGGTCTGCTCCCAAGCTCGTTGACTCTTCTCTGGCACTTTCCATACACTCCGCCGCCCCCGGCTCTTGCCTTGCCGACGATCCGTCCGCCCACGCTCTTTGCGTTCAGAAAGCCTCTAGAGGCCGTCAAAGCCAATGAACTGGATATTTCTCGGCATAATCTTGGTGGCTTTCGTCTCCGCCGCCTACCGTCAGTTCCGCTTCGAGCCGATCGAAGGAGAAGCAAGCCCCATGGAGGATCTCTCCGCCGGTATGATCCAGGCCGCCGGCGGCGCGGTAGAACTCGCGATCGGACTAGTCGGCGTAATGACGCTCTTCCTGGGCCTCATGAAGGTAGCAGAGGCGGGGGGGATGCTGACCATCATCGCAAAGCTCATCAGGCCACTGATGACTCGTCTCTTTCCAGAGGTCCCTCCCGATCATCCCGCAATGGGGGCGATGATCCTCAACATGTCGGCGAACGCCCTCGGCCTTGGCAACGCGGCGACTCCCTTCGGGATCCGCGCCATGCAGGAGCTCGACAAGCTCAACACGAGGCCGGGCACGGCCACTAACGCGATGGCTCTCTTCCTGGCGATTAATACCTCTTCCATCACACTGCTCCCAACAGGCGTAATCGCCATTCGCGCCGCGGCGGGCTCACTCGAGCCGGCGGCAATACTTCCCACTACGCTTTTCGCCACCGTCTGCGCCACTTTGGCGGCGATTGTCGCCGCAACGCTCTACCGCCGTCTCTTTCCCCTAGGGCCAAAGGATCCAGACGCCGAAAAGATGGAGCGACCCTGGGTCGAGAAGGATGAAGGCGAAGCCCTACCAAGCGAGTCTTCCGAGGCCTACCCGGTGTGGATCTCGGGGCTGGCCCTGGCCTGCCTCCTCGCCGTGATTCCCTTGACGGTGATCTACGGAAGGGTGATAGCGCCTTGGATCATACCGGTACTGATAACCGGCTTCCTTCTTTTCGGGGCCATTCGTCGTGTTCGGATCTATGAGGTGTTCGTCGACGGTGCCAAGGAAGGCTTCCAGGTTGCCTTGAGAATCATCCCCTACCTGGTCGCGATCCTCGTAGCGGTGGGCATGTTCAGGGCGAGCGGCGCCATGGATGCCGTCGTTGGGACCGTGGGAGGCTTCACAGGCAGATTCGGCCTGCCGGCGGAAGCTCTGACGATGGCGCTGATGAGACCGCTGTCCGGCTCGGGCGCCTACGGCGTCATGGCCTCGATCATAAACGATCCCGCAATCGGTCCAGACAGCTACATCGGCTACCTGGTCTCCACGCTGCAGGGTTCCACGGAGACCACCTTCTACGTACTCGCCGTCTACTTCGGCGCGGTGCAGGTCAGGCGCATTCGTCACACTCTCGCGGCGGCTCTCACCGCCGATGTGGTCGCGGTCATCGCCGCCGTCGCCATTTGCACCTATCTCTTCCTGTAGGGTTTCGCCGTCACCGTGCCTCGAAGGTCTCTCCTTTTAGAAAGGCCCTGCGCGCACGATCGAGCTGCTGCAAGGTGATGAGGTTGCGCACATTTGCTCCGAAAGCAAAGCCTCTTTCATCCATTATGCAGGCGGCCATACCCCCCCCGCGGTTCCACTCTACCGATAGATGGACGCCATCGGAACGCAGCCCCATCTCTGGCAAGGGCATGAGAGCAGCGTAGAGGTCGACCAGCGGCAAGCCGCGCTCTTCGGCGAAGACTCGAAGCTGCTCGTTGTACTCGAGCACCTGGTCGTGCTCGTCTCGATCCGCCAAGGGAGGAATAGTGCTCAGAAGAGGAATCACGCCCCCCGAGACCAGGGTGTCCACGATCACGCGCATATCCTCCATGTATCGACCAACCGGCCTGTAACCCACATCGTTCGTTCCGAGCATCACGACCGCGAACCTCGGGTTCAAGGCGTCGATCTCCTGTCGCAGCAGCGAGGGCTCGTCCTTGATTACTCCGTGGGAGCCGATGCCCGCCACCGTCGCGATGCTCTCCCTCTCGAAAGAACTCTGTCCTCCGGCGGCCTCGCTCGAAAAATGAAGCAGAGTCGGCCGTAGCTCCTCATGCTCACCTAGGTCGGAGTCGGGCTCGGCGAAGCAGCCAAGAAACGTGACTCCAACGCTATGCGAATCCCCGATTTTCGCGAAGACACCATCACGCCTCTCTGCATCGTTTGAAGCTATGGCGAGCAGATTCTCGCGCACAGAGCTTGTGAGCGCCGAGTGGATTCCATGAGGCAGTCCACCGCTTGGAGGACCCTCCTCCTCATCCCCCCCAAGGGTTGGGGGACGAAACCCTCCCACCCTGTCCATGAAACGTTCAATCAGCGACGTGTCAGCCGGGTTCCAGGAGCAGCCTGGACATAGATAGTCTTGCCCTGCGTAGGGAAATGGCCGGTTACGCGAATCACCGCCCTCATCGTTACGATCCTCGAGCGAGTTTGGTGAAGGAGTGTCGGGGCCAGGGGGTGAACTTCCTTCGCTCGAACAC
>SKWY01000080.1 GCA_007128675.1 Deltaproteobacteria bacterium
AGGTTCTTCGCGATGACCTTGGTGAAACCCGGGGAATCATCTTCAGCACTCGCGACATCACGGCACGCAAGGAGATGGAGGTACAGCTCGCCCAGTCCGACCGCCTGTCAAGCATGGGGACCCTTGCCGCCGGCGTTGCGCACGAGATCAACAATCCCCTCTCCTACATCTTGTACAACTTGGAGAGTCTTTCCAAGGATATCCCGAGTCTGGCCGTGCAGCTCTCCAGGGCACGCGACGCGCTCACCGCTCACCACGGTGAGGAAGCCCTCCACAGGCTATTGGGCGCTGATGTTGAGGCGCTGGACGCCGCGGTCTTCTCCGATATCCAGGAGCGTTTCGGAGACGCCCTCAACGGTTCGCGCCGGATCAAGGACATCGCCCACGGGCTCGGCTGCTTCTCGCGGGTGGAGAAGGACACGGTAGCTCCCGTGGACCTGCGCTACTCCATCGAGTCCGCGATCAGCATTGCGTTCAACGAGATCAAGTATCGAGCGCGCCTCGTACAGGACTACGGTGCCGGTTCAATGGTCATGGCCAGCGAAGGCCGTATGGCTCAGGTGTTCTTGAACTTGCTGATCAACGCCGCGCAGGCGATCGACGACGGCAACGTGGAACACAACAGGATCACCATCAGGACCGGGCAAGAGGGCGAAGAGATCATTGCGGAGGTGCAGGACACAGGCTGCGGCATTCCTCCCGAGAACCTGTCGCGCATTTTCGAGCCGTTCTTCACCACCAAGGCAGTTGGGGTCGGCACGGGGCTTGGATTGAGTATCGTCAAGAACATCATCAGTGGATACGGAGGCCAGATTGACGCCACCAGCGAAGTCGGGAATGGAACTCGGTTCGTGATCCGCCTCCCGGCGGCCATGAGCGAAGGGTCGAGTTCGCGTGCTGTGGCCCAGCGTGAAGAACCAAGCGGCGTCAGAGGCCGCATTCTAGTGATCGACGATGAGCCGGGCATTCGCGCGGCGCTGAAGAGGATCTTACGATGGCACGAGGTCGTTGAAGCAGAGTCGGGTGAGCAACGGCAAGAGCTTCTCTCGAGGGATCAGCGATTTGACGTAATCTTGTGCGACATGATGATGCCCAGAGTGTCCGGAGCGGATGTGCATAAGTGGTTAACCCAGCATTTTCCACAGTTGGCTCGAAAAGTCGTATTCGTCACCGGAGGTGCGTTCACGCCCGGCGCGCGAGAGTACCTGGAAACGGTTGGCAACCTTCGTATCGAAAAGCCCTTTGAGCCTGCAAACCTCCGGAAGATGGTCGCGGAATGGGTCAGTGCGTCAAAGGCGACAGAGGGGCCAACCTCCATGGGTTGATGGGACGGGAGCCGATCTCACCAAGTCTAATTGCCTATCGTAATGTTGACGGTCGATTCCGGGTTTGCTCCGGTGCCACCCCGTCCACACCACCGGGAAGTAGAAGAGATGGTGAGCCTTTCAATTATTCGGCGCTAAGCTTTGTTGTCGAGGACAGCCTTCGATCTCATCGGGCGCCTCATCTGAAGGAGTCAAATCCGCGCCCGATTCCTTGTCTCGTGCTGTCTTGGGCTCTCCAATTCTGAGGAGCAGAGGCCCCAAGCTGGGGTCGGCCCACACCAGCGCGAGGGCCCCAGACCGCGGAGGCACGAGTTGCAAGCCGCTAGAATTAGGGCCTCGCTCATTCTCGAGGGTGCACCTCAGAGCTGGCCCACTTTTCGCACTGACAAAGCTACAGGAGAAATCTAGTCGCATCGGACCAAACGAGAAGGAGGCAAAAATGAGACGCTCCATAGTCCTGGCATCAGCAACCCTCTTCTTCCTTTCCTGTGGTGAAGCCACTGATTGGGACAACTGGAACAGTTCTGAGCTTGGGAACTTCGCTGTTGCCCTATCCGCCTCTTCCGAGCAGGCGAACGAGCAGATTCAGCCTGGACCGGTAGAGGAACCCTTCGAGGAGATCATCGTATCCGTTTCGAAAGTGACGGTTCAGGTTCCCGGACAGGGATGGGTCGAGCTAAGCGACTCTCCCGTCGTCATCGACTTGATGCGCCTTGGCGAGTACGGCATGGAGATAGGTCTCGGTAATCTTCCAGAGGGACGAGTGGGCCATCTACGACTCTATCTTTCGGAAGAGCCTGCCTCCTATGTGACTACGGCATCCGGCCACCAACACCCCCTTCGTGTTCCGTCGGGAGAGCAGAGCGGCATCAAGGTGCATGGTCTGTGGGACGTGGATGACTGCACCTTCACCACGGTCAGCCTCGACTTCGATAACAGGCGCTCCATTCTCGTGACCGGTACCGGTCACGGCAGAGAGTACATCATGCGTCCAGTCATTCGCCCCATGAGCGCACAGGATCCTCGCGAATGCGACCCCGGTCATCCGGGTGATGCGCCTGGCGGCTCCGACGACTCGGGTGACGTACCTGGCGGCTCCGACGACTCGGGTGATGTGCCTGGCGGCTCCGACGACTCGGGTGATGTGCCTGGCGGCTCCGACGACTCGGATGATGTGCCTGGCGGCTCCGACGACTCGGGTGACGTGCCTGGTGGCTCCGACGACTCGGGTGACGTGCCTGGTGGCTCCGACGACTCGGGTGACAACGGGTCAGAGGATCAGGATGATGATGATGGAGAGGAGGAGCAGGAGGAGTGTCCTGAAGGCATGTACCTGGTTGATGGGCACTGCGTGTACTTTGGATAGATGACACAAACAGCAGTTTTTGCTTCTCTCGATGCCGCATCGCTAATGCGAGACGGCATCGAGGCGTTTTGCATTCATTCAGATCTGCGGCAAGGCTCGGTCCCCCCGTTCTTGGGGGGGGCCGACAGAGGCGATTGGTTACGACTAGGGCGAAAGCGATTCGAATCATCCGAGCTGGTACTTCTTCATAAGCTCCTTGAAATGCTTCCGGTCTATTCCGGCCTCTCGGCTTGCTCCGGAGATATTGCCCTTGTTTCGAGTCAAAAGTTCCTCGATATAGCTCTTCTCGAAGGCCTCCACGAGAGACTGCTTTGCATCCTTGAAGGGCAACGCCCGGTTTCCCGGTCCGGTCACCGAAACACTGGAGATGCTCGGATCTTCGGATTCGAGGCCAGGTCTCGAGGCTTCGGGTCCGTCCTCGGTAATGTAGCGCGAGATGTCGATTGCCTGACTTCTCCCTAGATGAAAGACACGCTCGATTGTGTTACGCAGCTCCCGCACGTTCCCAGGCCAGTCGTGAGCGGCGAGCAGGCGCAAGTTCTCCGGAGTAAGGATGCTCTCTTGTCGCTGCGGATCGGCCCCGAGCGCCGTCAGAAAGGTTTCGGCGAGCAAGGGTATGTCGTCGGGACGATCCCGAAGAGGTGGAACAACGATCTTGACCACCGCCAATCTGTAGTAGAGATCCTCACGGAACTGCCCCGATCTCACCTCGGACTTCAGGGAGCGATTGGTCGCCGCGAGCACACGGACATCGACGGGTGTCGTCTCGTCGCCGCCCACCTTTTGTACCTCGCGCGCCTCGAGAACGCGTAGTAGCTTGGGTTGTAGCTCGAGATCGAGCTCGCCAATCTCGTCCAAGAAGATGGTCCCGCCGCTCGCGCGTTCGAATACCCCTTTTCGAGTATGGGTGGCGCTTGTGAAGGCTCCCTTTACGTGGCCGAACAAGGAGCTTTCGAGCAGATCGCTAGGCACGGATGAACAGTCGAAGATGACGTAGGGCCCTTTTGCCCGCTTTGAATGATCGTGGATGGCTCGGGCGACCAACTCCTTGCCCGTGCCTGTCTCTCCCTCGATGAC
>SKWY01000314.1 GCA_007128675.1 Deltaproteobacteria bacterium
TAAGCGCCGGGAGCCGGTTTCCGAGCCCGTGTGGCGCACCCACGCCAGTGCGGAGCCCACGGATCGGAGACCGGACTGCCGGTCGCTTCGGGAGGAGGGCAGCCCCAGGCGCACCAGGTAGAAGCTCCACGCAAAGACGGAGCAGGACAGCCCAAGGCAGCCCAGGTAGTAGCGACACGCAAAGAGCAATCAGCTCACATGGGTAACTCTGTCGCCAAAGAGCCGATCAAGGGAGGCTATCAGCTCGTCCCCGGGCCGCACCCTCCTGTCGTCCATACGGATCACCGCCTCCCAACGGTTCTCTCGACGAACCTTCAGGTAGGCACGACATCTGCCGGGATGAGTTCCAAGAAGCTCGCGAAGCCGAGCGATGCGAGCTCGGGTCAGAGACTCGGGGGCCACGGTCACCGTCAAGAAGCAGGCCTCTCTCTCACGAACGTCCTCGAGCTTCTCGACCCGCTCGACTCGGATACGCACGACCTTGTCTTCACCTTCGCCCTCGGGCCTGGCTTTTCCGTGAACGACAACGGCATCGTCGCTCTTGAGCATCGCCTCGCAAGCGAGGTACGCCTCCGAGAAACAAATGCACTCGATGCCGCCGGTCAGATCCTCCACGGTGAACATGGCCATGCGAGAGCCCTTCTTGGTAGTGCGCTCACGGAGGCCAGTGACTACCCCACCGACGCTTACGTCTTGCCAGCGCTCGTATGTGCGCGCCCTACCGCATGGAGTAGCGCACCGAGATAGTTCTTCCGCATGTCGATCCAGGGGGTGTCCCGACAAGTAGAAACCCAATGCGGCCTTCTCTTTCGATAGGAGTTCCCTGTCGGTCCAAATGTCGTGATCCGCCGATGCGTCGACATAGACGTCCGGCCTCTCGAGCGAGAAGGCCATGCTCGCGACACTGCCCGTGCCGACATCGCCGGGGCCTCCGCCAAGAACTCCAAAGAGACTGGACTGACCGCTGGCTCGATCCTTGGCCGCCTTGGCACCTCGATCGATTGCGCGCTCGAGGCTCTTTGCAAGCTTCCAGCGCGGCAGACCCAAGAAATCGAAGCATCCGGCTGCGATGAGAACCTCGATTGTCTTACGATTGACCCTTCGCAGATCGACCCGCTCACAGAAATCGAAGAGGCCGCGGAAGGGGCCCTCCTCACGAGCTTCCATCATCGCCTCGATAGCCGCGTCTCCAACTCCCTTCACCGCGCCAAGGCCAAAACGTATCCGCTTCTTTCCCTCTCTCTCGGGTTTATCCGAAGGTGCCACGTCGAATGCGAGCTTCGAGTCGTTCACGTCGGGCGCCAGCACGTCGATGCCCATGTCCCGGCGAACTTCAGCGATGTGCAGGGCGAGGCTGTCGGTCTTGTCCTTCTCGCTGGTGAGCAGCGCGGCCATGAACTCCACTGGGTAGTGGGCCTTCAGCCATGCCGTCTGGTAGGTAATCAGTCCATAGGCCGCCGAGTGCGACTTGTTGAACCCGTAGCTGGCGAACTTGGCCATCAAGTCGAAGATCTCGTTGGCTACCTTGGGGTTGACGCCGTTCTCGCTGGCGCCGGCCAAGAAGGGCGGACGTTCGGCGTCCATAACCTCTATCTTCTTCTTGCCCATGGCGCGGCGAAGCTCATCGGCGCGCCCGAGAGAGTAACCGGACAAGACCTGCGAGATACGCATCACCTGCTCTTGGTAGACGATGACCCCGTATGTCTCCTCGAGGATGTCGGCGAGCGATGGGTGTGGATAGGAGACCGCCTGTCTGCCGTGCTTCCGATCGATGTACGCATCGACCATTCCCGACTCCAAGGGGCCCGGCCGGTACAGGGCGCCGGCGGCGACGATGTCGGTGAACCTGTCGGGTTTCAGCTTCTTGAGCATCTCGCGAAAGCCGCTTGACTCGCACTGGAAGACGCCTGTCGTATCTCCGCGGGAGAGAAGCTCGAAAACCGCTGGATCATCGAGGGGGATCTTCTCGATGTCGATGGCATCTTCCTCGGGAAGATCGCGGTTGGCCAGGCTGACGGCATGCTCGATCACCGTCAGCGTCTTGAGGCCGAGGAAGTCGAACTTCACGAGCCCCGCCTTCTCGACATCGTCCTTGTCGAACTGCGTCACCACCTCGCCGTCGTTGCCTCGGAACAGGGGCACGTACTCGCACAGCGGCTTGTCTCCGATGACGACGCCCGCCGCGTGCATACCGGCCTGACGGTTGAGGCCCTCCAGCGACATCGCCACATCCAGAAGCTCCCGGTAGATCGGCTGCTCCCGGTCCTCGTACATCTCCTTGAGGCGCGGTTCCATGTTCAGAGCATCGGAGAGATCCTTGGCCTTGTCCGGAACGAGTTTGGCGATGCGATCTCCCTCCGAGACCGGCAGCCGCATCACTCTTGCCACATCGCGAATGACGCTTCGGGCCTTTAGCTGCCCGAACGTGATGATCTGGCCCACGTTGTCGGCCCCGTACTTCTCGGCGACATGGGCTATGACCTCGTCCCGGCGATTCATACAGAAGTCGATGTCGAAGTCCGGCATCGATACTCGCTCGGGGTTGAGGAAGCGCTCGAAGAGAAGGCCCAGGGGGATGGGGTCGATATCGGTGATCCGAAGCGAGTAAGCCACAAGAGAGCCGGCGCCGGAGCCCCGTCCGGGCCCCACGGGTATGCGCTGATCCTTGGCCCAGTTGATGAACTCCTGGACGATGAGAAAGTAGCCGGAGAAGCCCATCTCGATGATGACGTCCAGCTCGATGGAGAGGCGCTTTTCATAGAGATCCCTGTCCACCGGATACTTTTCGCCTATCTCCTCGAACCGTCTTTTCAGCCCCTCACGAGCCGCCTCTCGCAGCCAGCCGTCCAGATCATAGCCTTCGGGGACCTGGAAGGTGGGCAGGTAGATCTTCCCGAGATCCAGCTCCACGTCGCAGCGCTCGGCGATCTCCGCGGAACGATAGACCGCGTCGGGCACGTCCTCGAAGAGATCCAGCATCTCCTCGAAGGAGCGCACGTACTGGCCGTCGCCAACAGGGCGCATCTTTCGCATATCATCGACGCTGACCTGGTGACGGATCGCCAAGAGGGCGTCGTGAGCCCTGGCCTCTCCCCTCTCGAGATAATGGCAGTCGTTGGTCGCGACAAGCGGTATCTTGAGATCCCGAGAAAGCTCCTTGAAGGCATCGCAGATCCGCGTTCTCTCGGGGTGAGAGTTGTGCTGTAGCTCCAGATGATAGTGACCGGGAGCGAAGAGCTTCTTGTACTCATTCGCCGACCGCCGGGCCTCGTCCAAGTCGCCGGCCATCACGTGGCCGCCGGGCTCTCCCTCCAAACAAGCGGAAAGAGCGAAGAGGCCCTCCGTTCGTGATGCGAGCTGTGCCTTTGTAAATCGTGGGTTCTTGCCGCCGAGCAGATGACCCTCGAGGTGAGATATGGACAGGAGGTCCGAGAGATTGCGGTAGCCGACCTGATCCTTGGCTAGGAGCACGAGCCTTGCCTCGGGCCGGGCATGATGTCCCGTATCGACGAAGCACTCGGCCCCGAAGATCGGCCTGACCCCCGCTTCCTTCGTAGCCTTCTGGAACTGAACAGCTCCGAAGAGGTTGGCCGTATCGGTCATTGCCACGGCGTTCATGCCGCCGGCCTTGACCCGCTCCATCAGAGGCCCAAGACGAATGGCTCCCTCGAGCAGGGAGTAGAGCGTGTGGACATGAAGATGAACGAAGTCTGCCATTTGGCACCGTGGTAGCACAGCAGGGCCGCGCCCGTCTCGTCATCCAAGAACGAACTTGCGGTATCCCTACTGGAGCGAAGGGGTGTACAAAGCAAGGATCCTCTCGAAACCGGGGTCCCTGTTGGATCCGCCCTGGAGATTCACGAACATGAGCACATCTCTAGCACTCGCCATCCTAGCCCTGGGAGCCGGCCTCGCAAGCGCTCCCGCAACAGAGCTTGCAGCCAGCGCCCAGAGCATCGAAGCCCCCATAGCCGAGGTCACCGTCTACGGCGATCGAGCAAGCGCTCTTCGAAGCGGAGTCGTGGACCTCTCGGAAGGCACGAACGTCATCGCCTTTCCCGATCTTCCTGGGGGGACGTTGCTGGACACCGTGAGGGTGACAGCGGACGGCGCGAGCATCTTGCGGGTCGAAACGAACCCCGTCGAGAAGCTGCGAAGCGGAATCGAGAGGGTCGAGGCCATCCTCGAGGAGATCGAGGCTCTCGATGAGAAGATGGCCAAGCTGAACGGGCAAAATCGCACGCTCGAGCAGGAGCTCTCGTGGCTTGCGAGCATCACGCCGGCGCCCCTCCCCGACTCCCCCGAGGCCCCTCGCCATCTGGCACCGGACATTTGGCCCTTGGTCCTCGATCTGCTCGAGACGAGACGATCGGAGGCCAGGGAGAAGGTGCGAGCTCTAGCGGTCGAACGCCGAGAGGTCGCAAGGGATCGAGAAGAGGCCCTTTCGAGGCTTCGCAAGCTGGACCTGGGCGGCATCACCGAGCGCAGCATAGAGGTCCTGGCGGTCGTCCACTCGCCGCGAGCGCGAAGGCGGGTGCCGGTCTCTGTCGAGTACATGGTCCCCGGCGCCGGCTGGACGCCGGCATATGAGCTGCACTTCGAGCCACGAACGGAAGAGGTGACCCTCAAGGGCTACGGACGAGTCCGTCAGGCAACCGGCGAGGATTGGAGTGATGTGAGGCTTTCGCTCTCGACGGCAACGCCGGCCCGCGGAATCGAGATGCCCGTCCTGCTGACCTGGATTCTTGGCGAGGCCAGGGATTTCGTGCCGGTGCCGCGGCCGAAGCAGAGGCCGGACAGGCCGACCTTTCATGATCTGCCTGCTCCAAGCGTCGCCGAGCTTGCGCCCGATTCGGAAGCGCGCGCGGCCTCCGTAAGAGAGCGCCTATCCGCCCTCCGTGTTCAGCCGGAGGCATCGGAAAGACCTCGGCCCACGCGCCGGCAGCCTCCACGCGCGGCACGGCCCGCCCCAGACTACGCTCCCCCCGAAGAGATGTTGCTCGACATGGAAATGGAAGCGTCGGTAATGGCCGAGAGCCCGGCCCCCCGATCATCGCGGATTCGAAGAGAGAGGGCGTCGGTTGCCGCCGAGTCGACCCGAAGCCAGCCGCCCGAAAAGGGCTTCGTGCTCGCCGATCCCTCCGAGCAGCTTGTGCCCCCTTTGCCCCCGGCAGGCTCCCCCGCTGCCCTCTCGGAAGGCCTCGACTTCGTCTACCCCGTCGCCGCTACCAGCACCCTCGATGCCAGCGGAGAGCACCATCGAGTACCGCTCTTCAGGGAGAGTTTCTCAACGGATCTCTTGTACGAGATCAGCCCAGGACTCGAGGAAACGGCTTTCCTGAAGGCCTCTGTGAGAAACACGGGAGAGAGGCCCATCCTCGGCGGACCGGCGTCCCTCTTCGTCTCGGGCTCCTACGCTGGTGATTCTCGCCTCGAAACAATTGGTCCTGGCGGCATGGTCGAGCTGCCCCTGGGCGCGGACGAGGATGTGAGGGTCCGAAGGGTGGTCACCTTCAACACAGTCACGACAGGGCTCGTACGACGGGAGGAGGCCACGGACTACACGCATAGGATAGAGCTCGTAAGCCACAAGGAGACTCCCATAAGACTGCGGGTGACAGATCAGGTCCCCAAGACCCGAAACGAGAGCATCCGCATCGAGACTGGCGCCATCGACCCCAAGCCGGCTGAAGGGCCGACAGAGACCGAAGGATTGGTCCACTGGGATATCGAGCTGGAGCCCGGCGACTCGACGAGCCTGGAGCTTCGGTACCGAGTTCGAAGACCGAGCAACTGGCGACTCTTCCAGCGCTGATGGCCATAGCCAGGAGAATGAAACCATGAAGGCATTGCTGATTCTAACGCTCCTCGCCTCTACCGCCTCGAAGGTCGAGGCTCCCATCGAAAAGGTGACCGTCTTCTCGGATCGCGCCGAGGTGACACGAAGCGCCCGGTTCAGCTGCAACGAGAGAGACTCCGTCTTGCTCGCCTTGCCCCTGCTGCCCGAGAGCCTCGATGCCCGAACCCTACGCGCAAAGGCCCATAGCCGGGCCGAGGTAGTCGGTCTCGCATCGCGCCTCGAGTCGGTGGAGCAGCCACTGGATCCCGAGGTGGCGAGCATTCGGGAGGAGCTTCAACGAATCGAGGATGCCCGCTCCGTCCTGGACCATAGGAAGCGCACCGCCGAGGAGAGAGGTAGCGCGGCAAGCGCGTACGCCACTTATCTGACCGCCGTCTTGAGGGAGGCCTCTCGAGGGGAGCAGGCGGATGCCGAGCTATGGAGCGCCGCGATGGACACGATTCACACAGAGAGAGAGAAGC
This sequence comes from Deltaproteobacteria bacterium, assembly GCA_007128675.1. GTDB lineage: Bacteria > Myxococcota > Myxococcia > SLRQ01 > SLRQ01 > SKWY01. Next base: position 6,322 of record SKWY01000314.1, read on the forward strand.
TCGCAAAGGAGCTGCTCGAGATCGCCGCCGAGCGAAAGACGCTGGATCGGCGGGCCGATCTTCTCGGGCGTCGCCTTTCGGCGAAGCAAGCGGCAAGAAAGCTTCTGGAAAGGGAGCGCGGCCATCTCGTGGAGGTGACACTAGTTTGCCGGGAGACGGGACGAGGAGATCTGTCGCTCTCTTACGTCGTTCGGGGAGCAACGTGGGCGCCAGAGTACGATCTTCGCTTCGTGTCCGAAGGAAGTGACGGCGTTGGGGAGGGCAGGGCACGCATCGAGGTTGGGGCAATAGTAAGGCAGGCGACGGGAGAGGACTGGGGGGAGGCGACAATCGTTCTCTCCACGGCCAGACCGAGGCTTGGCGCGAAGGCTCCACAGCCGGCGACGCTCTACATAGACGGCGAGGAGGTAGGAAAAGAGAGGGTGCTCGTCCAAGACGTCGAGGATAGGAGGGCCCTCCCAGTTGGTACGGGCGAGACGGATAGGCCGGCTCCAAGCCAGGCCCAGCTCGATGATGGAGGCCGCGCCTTCACCCTGACCCTTCCAGGCAAGGTCGACATCCGGGCCGATAACCGGCCTTACCGATTCCCCGTGGATGCCATCGAGACGGCGGCCAGCGGACGGCGGGTCTCGGCACCAAAGCTCGCCCCTCACGTCTACCGAGTAGTCCAGCTCGAGAACCCCGCTTCGTTTCCATTGCTCAAAGGCCGGATGCACGTCTTTCGCGACGGAGCCTATGCTGGACGCGTGGCCCTCGAGCACACGGCTCCCGGCGCGCCCATGGAGATATCCATGGGTGCCGACGAGACGGTTAGGATCCGCCGTGACGAGCTTACCGAAATAGACCGAAGCCCAGGCTTCTTGCGGCGCACCCGGAGAATGGAACGCGCCTACCGTATAGAGATCGTCAACGCCGCTACCGGGCCGGCAACGGTGGAGGTCCGCGAGAGCATCCCCGTAAGCCGAGTCGACGACATCGAGGTCAGACTAGACCAAAGCCGAACGACTTCGGGTTTCGATTTCGACGAGGAGCGGGGCATCTTGTCCTGGACCGTAGAGCTCGAAGAGGGAGAAAAGGCCCACGTGGACCTCGCCTTCACCGTTCGTCTACCAGACGACTGGGAGCTGGCTAGCCGATAGACTTTCGAGAAGAACCCCTGGATTGTCCTTCACCGCCCCATCTGCGAGAATTCTTCCTGAGATGCCCCATACAGATCGCGCCCCCATCCACCGCCGCCATTTCTTTCCTAAATGGCTGCTCGCCACTCTATGCCTTGCCCTGCTCTTGCCGGCCGCTCCATCCATGGCCGCGCAGGTCGCTCCCAATGTCGTCCTGATTGGCTCGGGTGAGCGGGGTGCTCAGGTGACGGTACACAACCCCGGTCTATCGCCCATAGAGGTCGAGGTCACCCTTACCTTCGGATACGAGGATTCCGATGAGGAAGACAAGGTCCGCACCGTCTACCCCGAGGACGGCACGACCCACGACAAGTCGGCGGTGAACTGGCTTCGGGTCTACCCGCAGCGGGTCATCGTCGGGCCGGGCGCGCGCCAGGCGCTCCGCCTCTTCAGCCGGCCTCCCCAGGGATTAGCCGAGGGCGAGTACTGGGCGAGGATGCAGGTGCAGACAAGGCCAACGGAGATGCCGAGCCGGGCGGTCGAGAGCACGGACGAGGTTCGCGTGAGGGTCGGAGTGACGACGCGGCAAAGGATCCCCGTCTTCGTCAGGATCGGCGAGCCCGAGGCGTCCTTGCGGTTCACCCACGTGGGGCCCTTGCTCGATGATGGCGGCATGTCGCCCGAAGCAGCGAAGGCGGAGGGTGAAGGCTCGGAAGGAGAGGGGGAGGACGGTTTGGAAGAACACAATGAGGACGGCTCGGAGGGCGAGGACGATGCTTCTTTGCAAGAAGACGGCGCGCTACCTGCTCCAGCGGCGAAGACATCGGAGCTAATCGTCCGGTATCGAGCCGACCTTGAAGGGAGCGGCGCGTTTCTCGGGATGCTCAACGCCAGGTTGTTCAAGGAAGGGAAGATCCTCGCCGAGGAGACGGTCCCAATTGCTTTCTTCAATTCCGGCTGGCGGCGGATCCGGCTTTCTCTCTTCGAGGAGATGGAGCGAGACGATCTCGAGGGGGCGCTTCTCACACTAGAGACGCTCCGGGATCACCCAGCCATTCAGACCCGGCAGCTCCTGCCCGGCACTCAGGCGAGGTGGGAGGCGCCGATAAGGTTCGACTAGAAAAATGAAGAGACTCCCGAAAATATGCGCGCTCTTGGCGCTTCTTTCCTGCCTGCTCTTTCCGGCGCAATCGCGGGCAAACCTGAATGCGCAGCAAGACCTGAACTTCGGGGTCCTGCCGCAGGGGGCAACGGTGACGATAGGCCCCGACGATAGCGGATCCGGCCGCTTCGAGGCGGTTGTTCAAGGCCCAAGGCCCTGCCCCGATCCAGTCCAGCTTCGCTTCACATCCTTGCCTTCGCTGCTAACCTCCGCCGGTGGTGACACGATCGAGGTTTCCTTCGGAGCCGGCATGGCCCGCGTCTGGGAGGAGGCCGATCCCTCGAACTTCGAGGAGTTCGATCCGGCCGGGCAAACGGCCACTTTCCCAGTCGAGTCGCTGCCGGCAATCGTCGGCCTGGGAGCAACGGTGACGATCCCTCCCGACGCGCCGCCGGGATTGTACGAAGCCATGGCCACTCTCGAGTACACTCGATTCGCGGTGCCTCAACGTCCAGGCGACTGTGTGCAGCGAGTCCGCGAGGCAGAGATCATAATCTCCGTGGAGATAGAGGACCAGCTAGTCGTCACCGCCGACGTGAACGTCATCGACCTTGGAATGCTGCTTCACGGAATGGTCGTCGAGGCGCCGGCCGACGGCAGCGGTGAGACGGAACCCGCCGCTTTCACGGTTACCGGTCCGCGAAGCCTGGACTACCTGCTAACGGTCACGACGGCCGACCTAGAGCACGAGACCGAGTCCGACACTTTGCCCCTAGAGTTCACCGGCGGGCTCTGGGGAACCGATCCCGAGCAAGGCGATCCCTTCGACTCGGGTCAGACCATCGATTCGGCCTCTCACGATGGCGGTCCGCTGTACATCAGGTGCGGCTACAGGGTCACGGTGCCCGAAGGAGTCACTCAGGGCTCCTACGTCGGTGAGCTCACTCTCTCGGTAGAGGTGATCCTGAATTGAAGCGCGGCGCTTGGCCGGGCTCGGCTCACGTTTCGGCGCGTCCGAAATAAGAGACAGGACGGGCAAGACTATCGGCGTGGAACACGAGCCCGTTCGATCATGAAGGCCACAGGATCGTTCATTCCGACCGGCAGCAGACGAACACGTGGGTGCGCGGCGCTCCAGACACGAAAGACCTCGTCGGCGAAGCTCCCGTTCGTAAAGCCTGCAAGTTTACGATCTTTGTGCCTGACCTAATCATCGTCAACAAACAAAGTAAACTTGTGCGATAAGATCGTCATCATCTAGCGTACACCCCGGGTTCTCGACCGAGCGAACCCGGGGAGTTCTCACCCGCCTTCGAACCTGTGCCGGATTTCGGTCAGAAGGCGCCCAGGCTCCGATTCGGGGCCGGCGCCTTCGCCTCGGGGAGAATGGCTTCGGCACCCTCACGGATCGCCTTCGGCCCCCTCACGGATCGCCTTCGGCCCCCTCGCGGATCGCCTTCGGCTCTCTCGAGAGCGGCGAGAGCCGGACCTACTGTCGTCGAAGAAGGCTCTCTACGGACACGACAGCGGGAGGGTCAATGAGATCGGGGCCAAGAGCTTCTTCTAGGTCTTGCGCTCTCCTTTCCGCTTCAGCGCCGTGGTCGAAAAGACCAAGAAATAGCCTCATGCAAACCTTGCCCACTTCTTGACCCATCAAAGCCAGAAGCAGGGCATCGTGACCGAGTTTGTCCTCCAGCGCCTCTATCCGCTCCCTTTCCAGGGGGTCACAGATCTCTTTGAGTTCTATCGTCATCGCCTCGGGAGCCTCGTGGAGCATCACGGAGCTCACGGCGCTTGCCGAGTTCGGCTCACCCTCTAGGAGGGCGTCCCAGATGCGCCTTGCCAAAGCCTCCGATGTCATCGTCTCCGGAGGTCCAACAAGAAAGAAGTTCCGATCGTAGAGGGCGACACCGGCCTCCAGCGGATGGTCTATGCGAATCCGGCTCGGGCGAACCTCATAGCCGCGCGCCGCTAGCTGACCCGCGTCGGGTTCCAGCCGCCAGGTTCCCGGACGCAGGCCGTACTCGTACAGAAAGCCATCGAGGAACGTCGTCATCAGCCGGCTCTCGTCGCCATCTTCTTGGATCAGTCGGACCCGCACGGAGCCGAGCCCTCGGCGAGCGCCAGGGGAAGGCTCGAGAAAGAGGTACCCCTCGAGTTCGAAGGTCTCGTCGACGGGGATGTCGACGATGACGGTCCTGTTCGCCCTCGCTTTCACATCGAACTCGGTGTAGCGAGGCGCCTGGAGAGGATCGGCCCGCGACGTACTTTCCACATGAACTCTGTAGGTCCGCTCCCGCGTCAGCAGCCCTATGGCGGCCTTGCCGTCCTTGTCGATTGCGTGCCGCCTTCCGTCTATGACGACGTTGTAGCTTCGCTCCTCTATCGGGTTGGAGCCCATTCGGACGAGCATCCGTCCCCTATCCACCTGGGGCCTTCGATCGAAGGTGAGCGACTTGTCCTCCGGCATGTAGCCCGAGCTTCCGCCGGCCCTGACGTCGAGTCGAGGAGAAGCGAACCTGGAGGTCCCGACATCGGCCCGTGTCCAGGCTTCATCGAAGTTCTTCTGGGGCCCCAGGCCTATCTCGTGGCTGTCGCCAAGGATGTCGCTTCGTTGGAAGTTGTAGGCAAGCTGTACCCGTAGGCCGAAGAAACCTCGAAGGTAGCGCCCCCAAGCAGTGGTGACGCTGCGTAGCTGGAAGTCGTGGGGATCGACGCTCATGCCAAGGCGCAGGAGCCCGCCTGGAATGTCGCCCGGCAGCGCCCTGCTCCAGCGGAGGAGTGCCTCACCGTTCGTGCGGGTTCCGCCGAGGAGGTCGCCCTGCCAGGAGTAGCCGCCAAGGATCTGTCCGGCCCGCCGAGTGCGAAGCATTAGGGTGGAGCGAACGCTGGAGAGACGTAGGGTCTCGCCGATGCGCGTGTTGGCCGCGTTCAGGCTGAAGCCGGCGGGCACGTCTCCAAGATGGAATGGGGCGTTTATCCGAAGCGCCGAGTTGCTCCTGGTGAGGGGGTAGCCGGAGGGGGTGTAACGCTGCTCATCGTGGCTTGCCACAAGGCGAAAACCGGCGGCGTTCGCAAGATCGAGGGTGGTGCCCATCCCCCCTCGCGGCCCGCCTCGAAGCTCGAGGTGGGCGTTTCCATGCAGGCGAAGGATGCCCGTGGCGTAGGGGAAGGCTCCTTGCTCGATATCCGGGGAGCCGAAGAGCACCTCGCTTCCCCAGATGACCGAGAACCATGGCGTCACTCCCCAGCCGAACTGCATCAAGCCGACGCCTTGATCCATTTGGTAGCGATCGAGCCCTGTGGCGACGTGGTACTGGAGCTCTCCCTCACGCAACATGCTTCGTGGGACTCGCAAAAGAAGGGAGCGAGTCTGGTACTCTCCAATCTCGTCGAGATAGCGAACCTCGAGCCTGTTGTGACCGTACTGGAGCGGCGCCCTGACCTCGTAGTGTCCGTCTGGACCGATGTCGCCGTGCTCGAGGAAGACCCCGTCGAGGTAGACGTCCACGGGTGTTCCGGGCGGAAGATCGAGAGGCACGTCGGCGTGCCCGTAGGCCTGGCGCTGATAGACGGGGGCGTTAGTTATCATTCCGCCGACGAGGTTCTGGGTCGTTGGCCCGGGGCTGAAGAAGGTTCCGAGGCGTACCTCTCGGATGCCGTCTAGGTCGTAGGCGCCGGACCAGGAGAGCTGGCCCGAGCGAGAGGTCATGGGACGAGATGTGCTGCCGCTCGTGCTGGCCCGAAGCGCTCCGGCAAGAACCTCTCCGCCGTAGGCCAGGCCCCAGTCCGCGTAGGCATCCTGGGCTGGGAGGAAATGCAATCCAGCGCCGGCGCGCCAGTCCAGGACATGACCGCCGAAAGGAGTGCTTGGGGCCGTGAAGTGATGCTCGGCGGGCTCCCGATCTATTGGTTCTCTGTAGCGGCGGGCGAGCATCATCCTGCGCCGCCGGTAGACGGGCAGACGATCGTCGGGCTGGAGTACGATCCTGAGGCGTCCCGGTTGGTAGCGAAAGCCGACATCGAGAAGGTCGTTCCATACCCGGGGCGCAAGATAGGTCTCGCCCTCGAAGAGGCCGGCCTCGGTTTCGTCGAGCGCATGCTCGATGCCGCGGTAGCGAAGAAGGCGCGTGCCGTGAAGCTCGAATGGACGGCCGGCTAGGTGGCCCGTGATTAGCTGGCCGCCCTCGCCAATCCCGTAAGCGACCTCGAGCCACTCGAGGACGAGGAGAACGGGGATGCCCGGCTCATCACCGAGCATGGGCGTCTCGATGAACTCCCTGGCGACGTGGACGATGTCTATCTCCACGATCATGATCTCGGGGACAAACGCGGGCGCTGCTTCGAGGGCTGTCTCGGGAGCTGTCTCGGGCGCAATCTCGGGGGCTGCCTCGAGGGCCGTCTCGGGGACAATCTCGGGCGTTGCCTCGGCCGCCGTTTCGGGCGCTGTCTCGGGCGCTGTCTCGGGCGCTGTCTCGGGCGCTGTCTCGGGCGCTGTCTCGGGCGCTGTCTCGGGCGCTGTCTCGGGAGCTGTCTCGGGGGCTGTCTCGGGCGCTATCTCGGGAGCTGTCTCGGGCTGATTCTCGGGGGCTGCCTCGTGGACCTCTTCGTCGGTGGCCCAGGCAAGATGTGGGCTCACGAGAACGAGGGAGAGCAGCGCGGCGCCAAGGCCAAGGAGCAGGGGTGCGCTTGGGCTTGATTCTGGCGTCGAGCCAGAGCTGGTGCCGGAGTCATTGGCTCTCATGGTCGAGTGCCCGTTTGCAAGCAGGTCTCCGATGCTCTCGATGGGGGTGTGCGGTCCTAGTCTCCATTGGCGCTGGCGCCACCGATAATGCTACGCCCAATCGGACCGATGCTCCAATAAGTTGGAGTAATCAAGCAGGATTCCCCTGGGGAGTAAGAGCTGTATGAGGTGCCGAGCGCGTTCTTGCCGCTCGATGCGTTAGTTTTTTTCGCAAGAAAATCTAAGGGGGGGGCTTAGAATGCTAGGATGTTCACCGTAA
>SKWY01000307.1 GCA_007128675.1 Deltaproteobacteria bacterium
ACCAGAAAGGTTGCGCAGCGCGTCAAGCCCGAGCACTCCTGCCGGCCACCAGCTCGAGTGTCCATATGGACAGCATCACCCTAGCTGCCATGTCTCCACTCCACATGGATCCCAGAAGAAAGGAAGGCGCGGATAGGCTCACCGGCGTGCTCGAGAACCGAAAAGCTTGTAGACTTTTCTCGTTCTGGCCAGCAGAGTACTCTTCATGTTCAAAGATGCCGAGGATATAAGCGCAAAGGCCCCATGAATCTTCGTCGGCGCACTCAGCCACCCCAACCTTCCATTTACATTAGTAACGGAAAGAGCTTTTGGAGCCCTTTACACTATTAGTTCTGCTTGTGGGCGGCGTTTTCGCTGGCACAGTCAACAGCATCGCGGGAGGTGGCTCCTTTCTCACCCTGCCACTGCTCATCTTCGCTGGGTTGCCGCCGACGGTGGCAAACGCCACGAATCGGGTAGCCGTCGCTTTGCAGAGTTTGGCGGGAGTGGCTGGCTTCGATGAATGGCCCGCCCGAGCAAGGCAGGCTCTCAGGTCATCACGCACTGACTCAGCTCTCCCATCGTCTAGCGAGTCTCTTCGCATTCCTTGGGGCACCGTACGACACACGTTGGCGCCAACTCTCATCGGTTCCCTTGTGGGGTCGCTCATTGCGGCTCGAATCTCCGATGAAGTCTTCCTGCCCCTACTCGGAGCCCTGCTTCTCTTTATGAGCGGGGCACTAATACTGCGCCCCTCCCGGTGGTTTTCTCTCATCATCTCCTCTCGCACCTCTGACAAATGGCTTGTACCCTGCTTCTTCTTCGTGGGTGTTTATGGAGGCTTCGTACAAGCGGGTGTGGGCTTCGTCATTCTTGCCCTCTTGGTGTCCGGAATGGGGCTCGATCTAGTTCGAGCCAACGGAGTCAAGGTGGCTCTAACTCATCTATTGACCTTGTTGGCCCTTGCCGTGTTCGCATACAAGGGTCAAGTCGCTTGGACGGCAGGAGCAGTACTGGCCGTTGGAAGCGGCGCGGGAGGCTACTTCGGCGCCCGGCTCGCCGTACGAATCGGCGATCGATGGATCAGGTTGGTCGTCTTCGCGGTTGCCTTCGCCTGCGCCTTGGAGATCTTGGGTATCCGAACGATGGTGCTCGCCTGGATCCTTTGAACTCAAGCCGCTCTGTTAAGAAGCATTCGAATCTCGCGCAACAAAGAGTCCATACAGAAAGGCTTCTGGAAGAACTTGAGGTGGCCTTCGGGAGCATCATAGCGAGCAAGCTCGTCATCGGAGTAGCCAGACATGAAGACGACGTGCACACTTGGATACTTCTCCCTGAGAATCCGTGCAACTCGAGGTCCGCTCAAGCCGGGCATTATGACGTCGGTTAGGAGCAGATCGATGGGGCCGTCATGACGTTGGCTGATGGCCAGGGCTTCCTGTCCATCGCTGCACGTAATGACGCGGTAACCTTTCTCTTCCAAGACGCGCCGAAGCAGATCGCGAATGGAGTCGTCATCCTCGACAAGAAGGATGCTTTCATCCCCGCGCAAATCTAGATCATCTTGTTTCGAAGAGCTGGAAACACTCTCGACCCGCTCCTCTTTCGCGGGCAAAAAGACGCGAAAGAAAGAGCCCTCTTTAGGACGACTCTCGACCGTGACATATCCCCCAGACGCTCGAACGATGCCATAGACGGTGGCGAGCCCAAGACCACTTCCTCCCCCCATCTTCTTAGTGGTGAAAAAGGGCTCGAAGGCGCGCAGTCGCGTTTGCTCATCCATGCCCTCTCCCGTGTCAGCGACACCTAGAACTACCTGGCCAAGTCCAGAGCCCATGCCCAGCCTCTCCACGGAGACATCAAGACGTCCTCCACTCGGCATGGCATCCCGTGCATTTATGACGAGGTTCATGAGGACTTGCTCCATCTGCGCACGATCCACCAAGGTCAGGGGCAGATTGGATGCAACATGGCAATGTAGGTCTATATGCTCGCCAATCACTCGCCTTAGCATGCCTTCCATGTCCAGGACGATCCCGCCAACATCCAACAAGCACGGCGTCACCACTTGGCGCCTTCCAAACGCCAATAGCTGTCGCGTCAAGGAGGCTGCTCTCTCAACGGCCTTGTTGATCTGTGTCAGCTCTTGCCGACAGGAGCTATCCGGCAAGAGTTCTCTGTCCAGAACGGATGCGCATCCCTGGATGACCAACAGAAGGTTGTTGAAATCGTGCGCGATGCCGCCAGCCAACTGCCCAATAGCCTCCATTTTCTGTGATTCGAAGAATCTCTGTTCACTCATTCGAAGCTCTCGCTCCGCCTTCCGCCGAGCGGTCACGTCTCGCAGAACAACCACCGAACCGCGAACGCCGGCGTCCTCGTCCTTCAAGGGCCGACTTGTCACCGCAAGCCAGACCACGTGGCCCGTTGCTTCCTCGGAGAACATCATCTCCTCGATTTCGAGGGACTCTGCCCGATAGGGCCCCGAGAATAGGGACTTGGCGGCGCCTGATACCCGCTCGCCCAGCCAAGACCAAAAGGGAACACCTACTGGCGGCCTTCCCACCAGCTTCTCAACCACTGGATTCTCGAGAAGAAGATGGCCGTTGGAATCGAGCACCACAACGCCATCTCCAAGGCTGTACAGAATGGACTCCAATAGATTTGTCTGCTCACGCAGAGCCTTCTCGGAGCTAGCCAACCGTCGAGCTCTCTCCTCCAACTCCACGGTTCTCATTTCCACTTTGTCCTCTAGAGTCTGGTTTAGTCGTTCCAGCTCTATCTGCGCCTTCTTTCTGGCGGAGATGTCTCTTATCACCCCGACCAGAACTTTCTCTCCAAGGTGGGTTCTGAAGACCGCCTTCTTCGTGGCGATGACGTGTGTCCTGCCGGAGGCATCAGTCAACAACTCCTCGTTCTCGTTCTCCCTGCCCGAGGCAAATACCTCCTCGTCCACAGACCAGAACTCATCCGCCTCGGACTTGGGGAAGAAGTCATAGTCCGACTTTCCGAGCAGCTCATCTCGCTCGTAGCCCATGAACGAACAGAATGCGTCATTGAACGCTATCCAGCGATGCTCCTGGTCCTTGACGAAGACCGGATCGGCAATCGAGTTGATCACATTCTGCCAAAACGCATCCGTATTGCTAGCCGCACCCATGCGTCCCCCATGCGAAAACCATTGTCTAGAGTCACCCGCACATGAATCCTGGCCTTGGGCGCAGGGCAGAGTCAACTAGCTCCTGGTGCATGGGTTTGTCGCCGGATCTCCCGGCTCCTGTCGCGTGCCTCCCAAAGCGGCCTTCAACGCACCTACCAAGTACAGAGAACCGCAAACGACCACGGCAGCATTCGTGGTCGTGCTCCTGGCAAGGTCTACAGCCGTCACGGGGTCAGGTATCACCCTGAAAGGAACTCCCCATCGGGACAAACCGCCGACTAGGGCTCTTGGGTCCATTGCTCGATCCCCACCGGCCGAGGTCAAAGTCACGGACGAAGCAACGGGACGAAGAAGCTCCAGGAGCAACCCCGCCGGCTTCCCCAGAAGAGCCGCAAAAACGATATGCGCCCGCCCACCGGGCAGGTCATTCCGAATGAACTCGGTGAGCGCCGTCACGGAGGCCTTTGTATGGGAACCGTCGAGCCAGAGACCCGGCGCGGCCTCCTCGAGTCTGCCAGGAAGATGGGCCTTCGCGAGCCCAAGCCCCACGGCGATCGGCAAGGATTCTCCAAGACCAGACAGCTGAGCCGAGAGCTGCTCCAACGCCATTATTGCCAAGGCGCCATTC
>SKWY01000342.1 GCA_007128675.1 Deltaproteobacteria bacterium
ATTGGACGAGAGAGCCAGCGTGATCGCCTCTGGCAACAGCTCCGAGCAGCCACCTCCGGCCCCCCTCGAGGGGTTGTCCTTCGGGGACCCTCTGGTTTTGGGAAGTCCAGGCTAGCGTGGTGGTTGGCGGCGACGGCGAACGAGCTAGGGGCGGTTGAGGTGCTCTCGGCAAGCCATGGACCTGTGCCCGGACAGGCTCATGGTCTCGGGCCGATGGTCGCAAGTTACCTTCGATGCGAGGGACTGGAGCTGGAGCAAACCTCCAAACGCTTGAGTAAGCTCTCGCAGTCACTGTATTTGCCGGCCCCACATCTCTTCGCCGAGATCATCTGTCCAACGAAATGGGACGATGGGAACAATCGCCTCGAGCAGGAGACTTTCGGCACCAGGCTAGATCGCATCGATTTGATCGAGGACTTCTTGAGCTACCTATCAAGGGATCGGCCGGTGCTCCTCTTACTAGATGACGTGCAGTGGGGAACAGAATCCCTTGTCCTGGCATCCAGACTGCTCGAGAGGGACGGCTCTCGGATCTTCATCGTGCTCGGCGTGAGTGACGAGGCACTCTCCGACGAGCCGGAAGCATCATCAATGCTTCGAGCCATCCTCCAGAATACGGGCCGTACCGCCGTGGAGGCAGTTGGCCCTTTGGAGCAAACGGATCATGTGGAGCTTGTCCGACGCTTGGTGGGTCTCGACGACGTCGCTTGTTCGTTGATTGCAAATCGTACCGCTGGCAACCCGATGTTCGCCGAGCACCTGGTCGGCGACTGGATTGCCCGAGGGATCCTGCGCACCGGAGAGGGCGGATACCGGCTCGATGCGAGTTCGTCGGTGAGTCTTCCCGAGGATCTTCGGGCAATGTGGTCGGCTCGCATCGAACGACTTCTTTCTCATGGAACGGAGGAGGACGGGATTGCCCTCGAGATTGCGGCCGTGCTGGGACGCAGTGTAGCTGTGTCCGAGTGGCGAGGTGCCTGTGGCGAGGCGGGGCTAGTAGTCCCCTTGCATCTCTTGGCTGAACTCTCTTCTCAAGGGCTCGTTGAGCCTGGCCCTCGAGGTCTGAGGAACGGCTTCTCCTTCGTCCAGGAGATGCTCAAGGAGAGCCTCGAGCTTCGCGCGACCGAGTCCGGCCGTTTGGAAGGACACCACCGCACCTGCGCTCGAGTCTTCATGAACGAAGAGAGCCCGGAGGCGGCGGAGCGCCTAGGTAGACATCTCTTGCATTCCGGTGTCCCGCAAGCTGCCCTCAACCCTTTGCTCGCTGCCTTGGAGCACACTACTTTTCTCGGTGACGGCCCCAGATCGCGTCCTCTCCTCGCCATGGCCCAGCAAGCCGAGAGGCACATCTATACGAGCAGACCAAACCTCGACATCGCCAGATTGAAGCTCGTCTCCTCGGAGGTCTTTGCTCTCGAAGGAAAGGAAGAAGGAGCACGGAACCTCGCTCGCGAGTGCATCGAAATGTCCGAGCAGGCCGATCCCTCTCTGGAGGATCCCCGCTGGGCTAGGATTACGGCGCGGGCCGAGAGGCAGCTGGGACGACTCTGGGAGAGTCATGAGAGAGCCTACGCTCATCTCTTGCGTGCCGCCGAGATTGCAAGGAGGCTGGAGGATGCGGATCTCGAGGCGAAGACCTTGCTCACCCTTGCAAACTTCACCCGAAAATCTGACGAAGCGAAGGCTCGTTCCTACCTCCGTGACAGTCTCGAGATCTTTTCTCGCCTTGGGAATGCCTTTGGGATCTCGGCGGCTAGGGTGGTTCTTGGCTGGATGGAGCACGCCGCCGGCCGCACGGAGCAAGCCAAAGAGCAAGCAGAGGCAGCAAGAGAGGGTCTTGCCGGGCTGGGCGCCACCGCTGGACAGGCGGAGTGCCATTTGTTGCTTGGAGACATAGCTCGCTCGGTGGGGGACCTCGCCTCGGCGCGCGATGCCTATGAGCATGCTTGCCGCCTGTACCGCCTCGTGGGCCATCGCAGCATCGTTGTGGCTAACCTTAACCTCGCCCTCGTTCGTATCGAGATGGGAGACTTCTCGAGAGCTCGCGCCGAGATCGAAAGCTGTCGCCTCTCTCTCGAGCGATCTGGAGCGATGATGCTCCGTCCGGCCATTCATGTCTTCCTGCTCCCCTGTCTCGCGGAGGCCGGTGAGGGTAGGCTCTTCGATGAACACTTCGCGGCGGCTCGAAAACTGCTCGAGACACCAGGGCGGTGTCAAGTCGACTATGCTCGCCTCGCATCCCTTGCTGGAGATCTGGCCGCGAGTCGAGGCTGGAACGAACGCTCACGTCTCGCCTATCATCTCTCCGCGGATATGTGGCGCGCTTTCGGCCGCCTAAAGGAAGCAGAGGAGATTGAGGCCAAAGTCTCTTCTTCATCATGATCCGTGTTGGCCTTCCAATAAGATACCCCTTCAGTCCACCGAGACCCGTCCCGAGGAATCCAGGTCAGCTCATGCGCTTGCCACTACGAAGTCTCAAGTATTTGATTGCCCCGATGCTGGCGTTAGTTATGGCCGGTTCAGTTCATGCGTCACCTTTTGATTCGCCACTGCATCCGGTAACGGCTGATGCAGTGCACGACTGTCGGTCACAGCGGAGTCACATGGCTAGAACACATGTCATGTGGTTGGCGTTTCGTTTGTATGGGGGCACGATCAGTCCTCTTCACGGCTCCCGCTGTCTTCACCGGCCTACGTGCTCTGCATATGCCGCCGAGGCCATCAATCGTCGCGGCATGATTCAGGGGAGCTGGCTTACCGTAAACAGGTTGATGCAGGACCATCGCTCGAGCAAGCTTCGAGAGCTGCCGCGAATCGAGTTCGGCTCTTTGGCTTTTTACGATCCCTTGGAAGCATCGACCTTTTGGCTCGACGCCAGCTCCGAGCCGACTCTCATATTGAGGGAGTTCTCGCAACCGGCCCAAGAAGTCTCAGAACCTTCGATTCAACCCCCAGAACGCTCTGCGGAAGAGCCAATGCTTACGGCCTGCCGAGTGCGCGAGTTCGGTGATCATCTGCTTCGCCGCGGCGATTCCTATCGAGCGATAAGCCAATACGAGTTCTACAGATATATCGCCCCCGATTCGGCGTACGGAGATCTAGTAGACTATCGGATAGCACTTGCCTATTTCGTGGGCCGGCGTCTAAAGACAGCTCGTGACAGGGCGGTTGCCTTGAGTGAAACGCATGACGTATGTCCCGCCGTTCGTTGGTCGGCATGGGCCCTAGCCGGGCGCGCAATGTACGATGAGGGATACTGGCTGCCGGCTACAGGGCACCTCGTCCATCCGCCCTCAAATGACATCGATCCTGAGATTGTTGGTTACGCCGTGCATCTACGGGCCTGGAGCTTTCTTCGTGCCGAATGGAGGGAAAAGGCGGTCGAAGCTCTTCGGGCGGCGCCAGAGGGTGGCGTTTGGGGTGCAAAGTCCCGACAACTTGCGCTCGATCTTGATTCACCTCCCGCACTGTCGACGCGCAGCCCGGCGCTCGCGGGTGTGCTCTCCTTGGTGCCTGGGCTCGGTCACGCATATCTCGGTCGCTGGAATATGGCGGCCCTGGCCCTCGTCATGAACGGCGCTTTCGGGTGGGCTGTTTACGAAACCGTGATCTCTAGACAGTGGGGCTTGACAGCTCTAGTCGGTATGGTCGGCTCCATCTGGTACACCGGTACGATATTTGGATCCGTCACCGGCGCACACCGCCACAACCAGGATGCCTGGCTCGAATGGCTCGAAGAGCTTGCAGAGAAGCATCCAGTC
>SKWY01000317.1 GCA_007128675.1 Deltaproteobacteria bacterium
CCCTCTCCGGGACGCAGGACCTCGCCCAGACGAACTAAGTGTTCGTACTGCTGATAGGCCCATCTCTTGCTGGCCACCGTGGGAGATGCGAGTAGCTGCAACAAGGTCTCTGTTAGATCGGCTTTGGCTCCAAGGGTCCTTGGATCGAAAGCATGATGATCGTCGAGAGAGCTGGGCCGATCTCTTGGTCGATCGTACCTTGGAGCTTCATCGGTGAGTGGGGCTATGGGTATGGCCGCGTGGATTCGGTCGTCTTCTCGAACGACCACTATGCCTGTATCGGTCACCCTGCCGATCACAACTACGTCCAACTGCCACCTTTCGAAGATCTCTTCGGCCCTCTTTTCGCATCCTCTCTTGAGAACCATGAGCAGTCGTTCTTGCGAGTCGGAGAGCATTACTTCGTAGGGGCTCATTCCTTCGTCGCGTCTCGGCACGGCGTTCAAATAGAGATCCATGCCGGTACCGGCGCGGCTTGCCATCTCGAAAGAGGCGCAGGAAAGGCCCGCTGCTCCCATGTCCTGAATGCCGACCACCACATCGGTCTCCATCAGCTCGAGGCAAGCTTCCATTAGTCGTTTCCCGGTGAAGGGATCGCCCACCTGAACCTTGGAGCCTCTGTCTTCGCTCTCCTCGTCGAGGATTCTGCTTGCCATGGTCGCGTCATGAATGCCGTCACGGCCCGTCTTTGCCCCCACATAGAGCACCGGATTTCCGACGCCCGTGGCCAACCCGCGAAAGATTCGGTTGACCGGGAGAGTGCCCAAGGCAAACACGTTGACCAAACAGGTCCCATCGTAGCTGGAGTCGAAACAGATCTCGCCGCCGACGGTGGGGACCTCCATGGGGGTTCCGTAGCTTGCGATTCCGGCCACCACGCCGCTTGTGAGATGCGGCGTCCTAGGGTGCTCCGGCCGGCCGAAGCGTAGGGAGTCGAGTAGAGCAATGGGGCGAGCACCCATTGTGAAGACATCACGCAGTATTCCGCCGACGCCGTTAGCCGCCCCCTGATGGGGCTCGATGCAGCTGGGATGGTTATGGCTTTCCATCTTGAAGGCCACGGCTAGCCCATCCCCAATGTCGACTACCCCGGCGTTCTCCCCAGGGCCCTGAAGAACTCGTGGGCCCTCGCTCGGCAGCCTTGCAAGATGTATCCTGCTCGACTTGTACGAGCAATGCTCGCTCCACATCACCGAGAAGATGCCGAGCTCCGTCCAAGTAGGATCTCGTCCCAGGATGGAGACTGCGCGACGATACTCCTCTCTGCTCAGGTGAGACGCAATGTCATCGGGTGTAATCCTAGGATCCGCGGGATGTGGTTCGGGGACGATTGGGTCTGGCTCGCTGGTGCTCATCAAGGATGCAGATAACCCCGAGGCCACGAGGCTGCAAGCACTCTGGTTCATTCTTGGAGTTCCGTTGAGCCGCCGAGTCCGGGGGGAGGGATTCGAGAGACCGAAAGTCCCTTCCTCTTGCCTCCGGCATGGTTACGATATTCCCATGTTCCGAAACGTACTGGTCCCAGTGGATCTCGCGGACCGGCATGAGAAGGTCCTTGATGCCGCCATACGTCTGCTGGAGCCCGATGGTCGCATTGTCTTACTGCACGTCGTGGAGATGATCCCGGGGCTGCCTCGAGAGGAGGAGCAGAGATTCTACGAGCGGCTGGAGATGACCGCTCGCAGCCATCTGGAGGCCCTAGGCATGGAGCTTACCGAGCGGAGCGTCAACTGGCGGGCCGAGGTGATCGTGGGATCCAGGGCGGCGGATGTGGTTCGGGTGGTAATCGATCAGGGAAACGATCTCGTCGTGCTCGCTTCACATAGGATCGAGCCCGATCAGCCGGTGCGTGGCACATTGAGCTACCAGGTCAGCGTGCTCGTTCCGTGTCCCGTGCTCTTGATCAAGTAAGAGGCTTCTGCCGAGCCGAATGACCAAGGTGGAGCCCCGCTTCGAGTGGAATCCGGCACTCCGGTGGCCCCTGGACTCGATGCTCGAGATAGGCCTTGCTGGCGAGACCGGCCGCGGTTCTCCATTATGCACCCGGACAGCGACGCAACGGTCCGGAGGTATCATTGGGCGTCATGGATCTCCTATTCTCTGTTGACGGTCATGATGAGAGAAGAGGAAGGACACGGGGGCCGGTGGGTCGCAAGGGCGCTGTTCTTTGAGAAGAAGGCGCTTTCGTGTCGGCTCGATGCCTTGCTATGATGCTCGCCACTTGGTGGGACTTTGTGGTGATGAGTTCAAGGAGCTCCGGTTAAGAAGGCTGTCTCGGGTTCCTTGAGAGTCCTCATGAAAGCGAGAAAGCCGCAACTGGAGAGAAGATGCTGATCGATCAGATCAAGAAGGCCCTCAAGCCGTCGATTCCGAGAGAGAGTATGCCCGAGGCGGGTCTTCGTCACTACGAACGAGAAGTAAAAGGCGAGCCCGTCAGATACCACCTGCGCGTGGATAATGACGGCTCCGGACTCTTGATCGCCAATGCCGCCGCTGCCTGCCGTCTTTCTCCCACGGGAGTGGTCATAGCGGAGGGCCTGCTCGAGGGTGAAAAGGACAAGGTCATCCAAAAACGCGTGGCAAGGTCTTTTTCCGGCGTGGATGATGCCACCATTGCCAAGGATTTGGAGCGCGTTCGAAAGACCATTGACGACATGGCATTTCCCGGGGGGCGCTATCCGCTCTTGAATCTGGACGATCCGGGAACCAGCTCCCGAGGAAGGGCGCTGGCGGCGCCGCTCGCCGCGGAGATGGGAATAGACGGAACCGGTGATCCGAGTGCGCGGATTGACAAGCTGTGGCAGGTTGCCGTTCCTCAAGTCGTCCTGATCCACCTTCCAGGAGCCCCCCCGGAGAAGCTGATCGAGGGAGTAGAGCGCGCGGAGGATCACGGACTGATAGCCGGCGTCAGGGCCCCGGCCACGGATTTGCTCGAGAACGATCTTCTTGCCCGTTTGGTTCGTGTTGGCCTCGATCATGTGGATGTCTACTGGGCAAGCGCCGATGCGTCCCGTCATGACGAACTATTCGGCGCAGGCGATCACGATGCGGCAAGAAAGGTCTTCCGGAGCTGCAAGGAAATGGAAGTGTGTCCCGTAGCCGTCGTTCCAATCGTCGCCGGCAGTCTCGAAGGTCTAGAGGAGACGATCGGTTCCCTTAGGAGCATGGATGTTGGAGCAGCGACCTTGTTCGCGCTGGCACAGAAGGAGGGGACAGACCCCTTGGGTGGTCTCGAGCCTGGAGCACTTCGTCAGGCGGCCGTAACGGCGGAAGAAGTAGCCGATCGACTGCACATGAACATGATCTTTGCCCCGCCGGTAGAACGCGATCCGAATCAGACGTTGAAGGAGCAGCTTCGTCGCGGGCCTCGGGCGGCGGGAGAGGCGGCCATTCGTATCACGCCGGACGGCTCGGTCATACCGCCCCATGGTCCGCGCAAATCCGTTGGGAACATTCTAAAGGAGCCTTTCGAGACAATCTGGAATCAGGATGCCTTCAGACACTTGAGAGAAGCCGTGGCCGAGCCGGACACTTGTGATCAATGCCCCGGACTGGCCGCCTGCGTTGGCGGTTGTATTGCCAATCCAGATGTCTGGGCTCGGATCGAGACCTCGGAGGAAGCATGAAAAAGGCTTGTAGCTACTACGGACTGCTCCTAGCGGTTGGAATGTTTTGGGGAGCCCTGTTTCCTCATACGGCGGAGGCACAGGCCTATCGGTTTTCCGTGCCGGATATGAAGATGCAGGTTCATGTGTGGCCTGACGCCTCCGTTCGCATAGAGTACGAGATTACATTTCAGAACGATCGCACGGGCAGACCCATAGACGCTGTGGACATAGGCCTTTTTCATGGCGACTACGACATTTCGGGAATGACGGCATTCATCGACGGACGTCCCCTCCCAAGGATTCGTCCATCGCCGTATGTGAGTCCGGGAGTCGAGATTCAGCTTGGCGGGAACGCAATACGTCCAGGTGAACGCGGAGTGTTTCGTTTCACCGCTTCAATGCCGAACATGGTCTATCAGGACACCACTCGAGACGACTATGCCTCTCTTAGAGTTACTCCAACCTGGTTTGGCTCGCAGTTCGTAGTTGGAACCACCAACCTTCAGGTCGCCGTTCATATGCCGCCGGAGGTGGATGCGGAAGATTTACTCTATCAGGATGTCCCGTTTTCACAGACAGCGCTCTATGATGGGCGAGCAGTTGCCTATTGGAGTTTTCCCACGACTCGCATCATTGGTCCTCATATGGTTGGCGTCTCTTTCCCGAAGGAGGGCATGGAACGTGTCGTAAAGATGACGAGATGGGATCTTCTGGTGCTTTGGTGGGAAGGGAACGAAACGGCTCAGATGGTCTCTGGCGCGATCTTGATAGCTCTATTCGCCTTCTTCTTCTTCAGGTTGACCGCCTGGACGGGATGGTCGGTCTTCATCGTGATGATCGGGCTTGCCGGCTGGTGGTTTTACGTGAACCCCGTCGCGCATCTCATGTCGTTGCCTTTCTGGCCCTTCGTTTTCGGTCTGATGCACTATGCCACCCGACAGGGAAGAGGGAAGCAGCGCTATCTTCCGCCCATAGCTTCGGTCGAGGGAGGAGGGCTCAAGAGAGGGCTCACCGCGCCGGAGGCCGCTGTCCTGCTCGAGATGCCCATCGGAAGGGTGGTCACACTGGTTGTCTTTGGTCTGCTCAAGAAAGGTGTTCTCAAAATGGAAAAAGAGCAGCCATTGACCGTGACCGTGGAGGATGAGTTTTCCGTAGATCGCTCCGTGCGCCTAGTAAGAGCGTCGGAAAAAGGGATCGTCCTCCACGCCTACGAGCATCCCTTCATAGACGCCATCAAGGAGAGTGCTCAAATAGCTCAAAAGGGTGGAACTCCCCTTTCAGAGATCGGGCTTTCCGATGCAATCAAGAACCTCATAGAACACACCGTGGAAAGGCTGGAGGGGTTCGATATCGAGGAGACGAAGCGGTACTACCAGCACATCATCAAGCGAGCCTGGTCGGAGGCCGAGAGCCTGGGAGAGGTCGAGCAGCGCACAAAAGCCATAGACAAGAATCTCGAGTGGATGCTGATGCAGGATGATTACCATGAAGGATTTGGGAGATGGGAGACGCGAGGCTACACCTACTATCCAATATGGATAGGTGGGAGGCGCAGGCATAGCGGCTTCGGTGGTGCCAGCAGCTCTTCTGGTCTCGGCTCGATCGGCCGTGCCGGCGGCGCTTCGGCTGGCTCGTCTTCATCGTTTACTCCGAGCTTCAAGGACGTCTCCGGGTCGTTTGCGGGGTGGACCGAGAACGTGACCGGTCAGGTTGCCTCTTCCATCATGCCTAGCTCGGTTGGGGGAAAGAGCGGCGTGCTGGACCTATCGGGCTTCGATAGAGTCACCAGCGATGTCTTCTCGGCTCTTGCGGAAAGCGGTGGTGGAATGGGCGGTGGTGGGTCTTGTGCTGGCTGCGCCTGTGCTTGTGCCTGCGCGGGTGGTGGCCGTTAGAAGGTTTGTTCGTTTTCCTCGACGGTCTCGGATCGGGCCCTTATTGTGTCTTTTGATCTTCCTTCCGAAAGTCTTCTTGTCAGACAGTCCGAGAGACTGTCGGCTCTTCGTAGCCGTATCCTAAGAAGGCTTTCCATCGCGCGCCTTGGTCCAGTCTTGGACCTCGGAGCCGGGCATGGGGCCGTTGTAGGCGAGCTGGTTCGTCGCAGTCGGGGCCCCGTGGTCGCGCTGGATCGGCGCCTCGAACCATTTCGAAACGTCAAGAGCTTTGCCGGCGCCCTTTGCGTGAGAGGAGATGGCATCTCCTTGCCCTTTTCGGACAGTGTCTTTGCATTCGTGCATCTCCAGCTGGTCTTCTTGTGGCAGAAGGATCCCGCGGCGCTTGCCTCCGAGATTGTTCGAGTCCTTCATCCGGGTGGCTCGATACTCGCAATCGAGCCGGATTTCGGGGCGTTGATGGAATGGCCCGAGTCCGTGGCGCTTCGAGGTTTATGGATGCACGCGCTAGAGCGAGCCGGTGCCGATCCAAGAGTCGGTCGAAAGCTCCCCGTGCTCCTATCCTCGCTTGGCCTGAAGGTTCGGGTGGACCTATTGAATGGTACATCCGAGGCCGACGCCGATCGGTTCGAGCTTCTTGGCGGCCTTCCGCTGACGACCGAGGAGCAAGAGCGCCTTGAAGTTTGCCGCATCGAGGATAAACGTCTTTCGGGTGAGCGCAAGCTCGTTCATTTGCCATACGTGTTCACGAGCGCGAGCCGGCCCTAAAGGACCGGCTCCGCCGATTAGCTCGAAACTAGGCTATGGGAGGCCGGACGACATTCGAGGTTGAGATCGAATGTCGCCCGGCGCTCGACAGCATTGCTACATGTTGGTACCGAAGGTCACGCTCAACGCCCAGTTTCCGCCCTGTTCGAAGGCGAACCCGTAAGGCTCGTCGACCGGTATGGTCAAACGAAGACCCAGGAAGCCTTGTCCAACCTGCGTCCTGAAGCCCGGCTCCAGGCCGAAGGCGAAGCTTGGATCGTCCAGATCCACGTCTGGTAGCCAGTGGCCAAGCAGTCGAAGTCCGATCATCGACGTCTCGGTGACTTGATAGCCGATCTCACCAGCGAGCTGTCCGAAGTACGTCGTATCCTGAGTGCCTGTTCCAGTCCAAACGAGCGCACCGACCGCTGCATCAGCGCCCAGCACCACTCTCTGAGTCAGTCCCTCGATTCTGGCGGGAATGACCAGACCTAGCCTGTCGGGCTCCCAAAGATATCTGTCGAACCCGACACGGTTGCCGATTGCGTTCTGATAGCCGAAGGCCCGCGACAGACCCCTGTCACCATCTGTGGTGGCCAGTGGAATTGCGACGCCTGCGCCAATCCGATAGTTCACCTGCTCCATTGCCTGAACGAAATGAACTGATAGGAAGGGGTTTCCGATACCCACGGCGTTTTGCAGCTGATCCGCGGGATCATCGATGGGGTTGACCATCAATAGGCCCAGATCGGCTCCGACCTCCAGCCCGGCCCCTTCGATGCCCAGGTCACCGACGGGCAGTCGGGCCTGGAAGACCGGGGTCAACAAGAAGAACGTAAGGTCGTCATCGGTCTGGCTCACATGCATGCCGAGATCGATGGCAAGCCTTCCCATCTCACCACCCATTAGGGGGTTTATCGATGTTGGGCGAGCAAGCTCCTCCGGGGGCACTGGCACCACTGGAGGAATCAGCTCGGGCTCTTCTTCGTCTTCATCTACCTCCACTTCGATGCGATCCTCCTCATAGGCTTCTGGCTCCCATGGGTCCATTTGCTGCTCTTGTGCATTCGCAGCAAACGAGCCGCCAAGTGCAACGGCTAGGATCGCGGTCAACGATGTCAACACACGATATAGATTATTAAACATGACACACCTCTCGCGACTGGTATGCCCTCCCAAGAGTTCACGTAGGCATGAAAGGAAGTTGAGTCAATAATAGGTCGAGTGCTGCACGTCTCGAAGCGAAGCAATGGGGAATTGCAAAGACATGTCTCGTTGCAGGAACTCCCGAGGCAGAGGAGAAATGGCAGTCATTGAGCTATGATGGTTGAAGCATGCTGCATCCAAGGTCGACATGCGCTCAGAAGGTGGATAAAGGCACCAAGGGGGTGAGAATGGAAAGCCTTCGACAGAATAGGCGTTTCGTATCGGCCTCGATCACCATGGGGCTTCTTACGGCGTCGCTGTTCTTCATCCCCATTGTAAATGGAGTGGTTGGCGGCGCCGTAGGGGGATATAAGGTGGCAAGCCCGCTACAGGCCGTCTATGTTGTGTTAGTAGTGATCCCGCCACTAGCAATTGTTTTATACCTAATCTACTCGACGGCTGGAGCACCCGTGTTCGGTGTTCCGTATCATCCTTCGGTAATCACCTTAATCTCGACCGGCTGCGTGGGCCTGCTCTTAGGGGCTGTGCTTGGAGGCATCGCGGGGGCGGCCAGAGGGTCTAGAGTTCTTCCTTGAGAGGCCGATCTACGGGCCGCGAAGGTGATGGGTGGCCAATTGGCATGAGGATTTGCGACTGCCGTGCTTTGCCATGAAGGAAGGCATCGGGAAGGTAGACGAGGGCTACCGTCGAGGGTAGTCTTACCACCGGCGGTGAACCTATTTGCTTCAACTGCGGTCCGGGGCCAACCAACAATCCAGCTTCAATCATTTTCTCAATGCATCTGGACAAGATCAGAATAAGCGGGCTCGAGGTCGACTGTGTGGTGGGGGTATATCGACACGAACGGGATGCGCCCCAGAGGCTTCGAGTCGATGTCTGCTTGGAGCTGGACACCGAGGCCGCCGGTGAGACCGGCCGAATCAGTCGGACCTTGGACTACCAGCAGGTAACGGCCGAGATCGTCTTCCTTCTGCAAAGCTGTCGTTTCACGCTTATCGAGACCGCTGCTCACGCTTTGGCTCGACATCTTCTCGCAAAGCCACTGGCTGACGAGGTTCGGCCCCCGGTGATTTCGGTGGAGCTATGTCTCGCGAAGCCAAGGGCGTTGGATGGAGTAGCGGTTCCCTCTCTTCGAGTGCGCCGGGATGCATCATGGGCGCGGCTCGTGAGAGAGGAGCGGCCCTTTGGCTCACTCGATGTCATTCATGATTCGCCCGAGGTTCTGGTGCAAAGGCTCAACTTCGCGCCGGGAGCGACCGCAAGGCTAAGCTCGCCCTCTACCACGGATGACGCCGTGATGATTATTGGTAAGGGACTTCTTTGCGAGCAAAGAAGCTCGAGTACCGGTTCCATTTACAGATGGCCGTCTGGTTCTTGGCACTCTTACAAAAACCCCACGGAAGTAACCCAGTCCGCCCTGCTCGTTCGTGCCACTGCAGCTTTCGGTACCGCAGCCGAAGATGGCGAAGACAACGCGGCAGAGGTTAGGCAGTTGCGGGTGAAGGCGTCGACCTGAGCTTCCAGACGGGGGTTCTACAGATGGGCCAACGACCGCCTGGATGAGGCTTTCGGACCACCTATCGTTGGATCGAGGCGCATGATGGGAGGGGCGCGCCGCGCGGAGGTCCATCATGAGGCGTACCTTCCCATTGCTTCTAGCCCCTGTCCTGTTCTTTTCCCTGGCCGTCGGCTCGGTCATTCTAGAGGCACCATCGGAGCGCCTCTCGCTTGATCCCTCGTCTCTTGAAGCCTCTTGCGAGGCACAAACTCTCGTTCAGTCAGCGGGGTTCATGTCTGCCCGTGAGGAGGAGGAGGATGAGAGAAAGGAGGCGCCCGCGGTTTCGTCGGTGAAGAAGGCGACGATTGAAGCGGCAATCTGGGGACACCTCGCAGAAGAGATGTGGTGGCATTACGGAGTGTTTCGTACAAGCCACCTGCCCGGGCGAAAGCTAATACCGGTCTGGATAGAGCCACCCGTAATGGTGGATGCCGATCGTTACGAGGTCATGGTGGAGATGATGGCGGTGGCTTCGGTTCCATCCGACTTCTCCTCGATAGGTGAAGCCAGCCAGCCACCGAGGCTAGTGTCTCGCTCCCCCGAGCAAGCGGTTCGCCAGCAAGCGAAGACGCGGGGGCCTACCTCGTGGCAGCTGACCTTCGATGTCTGGGAGGTGACGGAAGAGGTCTTCAAAGTGCTCGATGTGAGAGTAACTGGCAGGCCCGGTGATGCGCGAAAGCCTCTGCGGATCAGCGATTGTAAACGTTAGGGATGGCCTCGAAGCCCGAGGACTCTTGCCCGTCTGCGTCGACCGCGGCGCGGCTCATTCTCTCGCTGTTGAAGGCAAGGCCGAGCTGGCCCTCTCGATCCACGACGATGATGCCGCCCTCTCCCCCTATGGCTGCTAGGGCAGCCACCGCCGACTCGGCCGCGAGCTGGGCGCTATCGCCCATCGCGATTCTGTCACAGGCATGCTTTGCCATGACCACCCGAGCTATCGGCTCGCCATAGCCGGTGGCGGACGCGGCTCCGGTGGAGGCATCGGCGTAGGTGCCGCATCCGACAAGCGGGGTGTCTCCTATTCTGCCCGGATACTTGCCGCTTATGCCCCCTGTCGATGTTGCTACCGCGAGCTGCCCGTCTCGATCGATTGCTACCGCGCCTATCGTCCCCGGTCTTCGAGGCCAGCCGGCTTCACGCTCCTTATGCCATCGCTTGAGGGCCCGTTCCGTGACCAGCTCCGCGGCAGGGCAAGGTTCTAGTCCCTGCTCGCGAGCGAACCTCGCAGCGCCCTCGCCGGACAGCAGAACGTGTGGGGACTCTTCCATGACCCTTCGCGCTACTCTTATCGGGTTTCTGAACGATCGGAGGGCGGCGACCCCGCCGCAGCGAAGGCCCGTGCCGGCCATGAGCATGGCGTCCAGCTCGATGTCCCCGTCGATTGTCAAGGCCGAGCCCTTTCCGGCGTTGAAGTTGGGATCGTCTTCAAGAACGACGGCGGCGGCTTCGACCGCGTCTAGTGCGGTTCTTCCTTCCTCGAGTAGCTCGTAACCGAGGCGCGCGGCCTTCAGGCAGCCCTTGGCGCAGGCGATGGCGTGGTCATCCTTCCAGATCCGTCCAGCTCCCCCATGTACTAGGATTGCGGGCTTCATTCTGTGCTCCTCAAGCCAGATCCCCAGGCTGCCATAATCCGGAAAGGCGCATTCTTCCAGGCTCTATCTCGCCTTCCAGTGCCGCGACTGTTCCAGGGGAGAAGATCAATGCTGGCGAATCGGCTGGGCGTCCGAGGGTGAGCCATGCAACCATCTCCGCCACCCAGGGAAGATGACCGACCAGGGCTACGTCTCCTTCGAACCCGCGCACCTCGGAGAGAAAAGCTTCATCCGGAGGTTGAGCCAGCCCCGAGGTCTCCTGCGGGGGATGGTTTGAAAGGGCCTCGAGAGTCAGAGCTGTCTGCGCGGCTCTTACCAGCGGGCTATGAAGAAGATGATCGAATCTGATCCCCAGTCTTGCAAGGCCGAAGGTCGAGGCTTTCAGATCCTGCAGTCCTTGCTCGGTCAGCCTGCGAGCGAAGTCGCCTTGTGCGCTCGACGGCTCGGCGGTGCCATGTCGAATGACGTAAAGCATGGGAAGCTCCGAATCGTTGCTTGGCTGATTCGATCCAGCCGAAATAGGGGAAGCCAAACTCTCTGGGCCCGTCTCGAGGCGAGCCGAGCACGAGCGTAGTGTTTCGTGCAGAGGGTACGTCGTGATCGGGGCCAGAGAAAACCCCCATGGCTTCTAAACAGGCGGGCTTGATTAGCGATTGGAGCGATAACCGGGACTGGTTGAATCGCTCTTCTGGAAAGTGAGAGCAGCTTCGTTCGAGCGCTTTTCCGACCAGGGACGCCGCTGTTGCTACTCTTCGGGCTCGAAGCGCAGCGCCGCCGAGTTCACGCAGTGGCGCATTCCGGTAGGCGCCGGGCCATCGTCGAACAGATGCCCCAGATGCCCGTTGCAGCAAGCGCAGAGTATCTCCATGCGCGTCATTCCGTGGCACGTGTCGATCTCGGTCTTCAAGACGTCCTGGCTCACAGCTTCATAGAAGCTGGGCCAGCCTGTTCCCGAGTCGAACTTGGCCTCCGACTCGTAGAGTATCTCGCCGCATCCCGCGCAACGGTAGCGCCCCTTCCTCTTTTCGCAGAGGTAGCGTCCACTGAAAGGTGGCTCGGTGCCTTTCTCGCGCAGTACGCGAAACTCGGCTTCCGAGAGCTGCTCCGTCTGCTCCACTGCCATCCTGCGTGCCAGCTCTTCCGGTGTTTCCCCCTGATGATTGGTCATAGCCTTCTCCTTTGGCCAGCCTGCCCGGCGCACGGGCCCCACTAATCCTTAGTAAGCGCCCACGAAGACCGAGCAACCCAAACGAACTCCAATGTGTCCGGGGTCGAGGGTGGCGGTTCGAGGCCTTCGCGCAAAAGGGAGGGCTATCGGGGGCTAGAAGCGGTAGTGCTCGACGAGCCTGCGGATGTTGCCTCTTGCCTCACCCTCCCACAGCTTTGCGGCTACTTGGCCTGGGCTGCGGCCATCCTCGACGACCTCGTCTATCGGCACGAGAAACTCCGTTTCGTCCTTCCCATGAGCATTCAGCGCTTGCTGCGCGGCGAGGCCGTCTCTGGCGATGTCGACCAGCTCATGCGCAAGATCCCTCATTGGGCGGCCCCGAACGCTGGCGCCAAGGCCATGGCGAGCTACGTCGATTAGCGCCTGCTGCCGATCAGGAATCGACCAGTCTTTCGTAAGAGCGCAGGCCGCCTCGGTCGAGTCGCGATCGTAGAGAAGTCCTTTCCAGAGCGCCGGAAACGCACAGTTCATATCACGATCACAGCAATCGGCGCCGCGCACCTCCAGGTAGGCCTTCAACCGGACCTCGGGAAAGAGGGTGGTCAGGTGATCCTCCCAGTCGGAGATTCTGGCACGATGACCGTCGTGCCCGTGCTCCAGGAACGTGCGAAAGGGCATGCCGGTGACCGACTCAACGTAGCGTCCATCGCGCCGAATGAAGAACATTGGCACGTCAAGGGCCCACTCTACATAGCGGCGGTATCCGAAGTCGTCGTCGAAGACGAAGGTGAGCAGACCACAACGATCGCGATCGACGGAGAGCCATATCCGCTGCCTCTCGCTAACCCAGCCGGTGGTCTTTCCTTCAACGATTGCGCTGTTGGCATAGATTGCGCTCACGATGGAGGTCACCGAGGTCGCGGCTCGCATCTTGAGCACCATGTCGGCCTCATTCGACCAGTCGAAGTTTGCCTGGACCGTGCCTGTACGAAGCATCATGTCCAGCGCTCGCTTGCCTCGGGTGGAGAGATAGCGGCGCATGATGTCGTAGCGCGTCTTGGGTACCCAGGAGATCTGTTCCTTGCTCGCAAAGGGTGTGTGGCCGACGCCGAGCCAAATGATGCCGAGGTCCTCGCCCAGCTTGCGCGTGATGTCGCGGTGCTCGGTCAGCTCTCGGCAGGTCTGGTGGTTGTTCTCCAGAACGGCGCCGGAAAGCTCCAGCTGTCCGCCTGGCTCCAGCGAGATGGCGGTGCCGGCCTTTACGAGAGCAATTATGTCCTTGCCGTGCTCTTTGACGGGGACGAAGCCGAGCCGATCGATGAGCTGTTTGAGCACAGCCTCGATACTGCGGGTGCCAAAGTAGGGCACCGGCTCGAGAGTATCCTCGAGTAGACCGATCTTCTCATGCTCCATGCCTACGCGAAACTCGTTTTCGGGCTTCTCGGCGGCCGCGAAGATCCCGAGGAGGTCATCGATGCCGGAAATCTCTGGAGTGTCCTCTGGGCGATTATCTAGCGTCATGTGGAGCCCTCGGTTATGCCAACTAGACGCAAGCCGCAAGGGATCTCGTCGAGAAAGCGCCGCTGCCCCGACGTTGCGCGTCCCATATCCAAGGTGCTATTCGGCTTGTCCCGCCATCTTGAGGCGGTAGAGCTGCACAGGTTCAACGGTAATGCGTCTTAAAGCGAAGTCAAAGACCGCCTCGAGCGAGCCTCGAGACAAGAATGTCAAAGAGGCTGGCGGTGTAGTCGAACGGCAAGACCCCACGCCAG
>SKWY01000240.1 GCA_007128675.1 Deltaproteobacteria bacterium
CGTCTCGAGTATCGATTGGTCCTGACGAGCACGGGGGACGCGCCGGTTCGAGACATTACCGTAACCGATCCCATCGAGGACTGCCTTACCGATATTCAGCCTTTCGATGGCGGAATCCTCGCGGGAGATCTCATCACATGGTCGGCACATGCCAACCCCGATCTCTCCTCTCTTCATCCCGGGCATTCGGTAGAGCTCCGCTTCAGGGCGACCGTGGATCCCGGCACGCCCGACGGCACCGCTTGCGCCAACCAGGGTCTGGCGAGCAGCCATGACCTAGCGGAAGCCGTCTATTCCGGTGATCCGACTACGCCGCCGCCCGACGATCCCACGATAATTCTCGTGGAGTCGCGGCCGGTCCTCGAGGAGAGCACGAAAGAGGTGGAGCTTCTCGAGGATCGAAGCGGGAACGGAACCTACAGCCCCGGTGATCGGGTTCGTTACACGCTTCTCATTCAGAACACCGGCACGGAGCCGGCCTCGAACGTGGTGGTGACCGATCCTCTCCCCGTGGAGCTCGAGAACGTGACCGCCTCGGCCTCGGGAGCAGTTTCGGAGACCGAGGTGATTTGGGAGCTTGGCGATCTTGCAGCCGGCGCATCCATCAGTCTCCTCATCGATGCCGACGTCGTGAGTCCACTGGACGATGGCACGGTCGTCGAGAATCAGGCAAGCATCGAGTGGTCGGAGATGCCGAGCCCAGCGCTCACGGGCGATCCTTCAACTCCCCATCCCAACGATCCTACTCGGATCGTTCTTGATTCGGAGCCGGTGTTCGAGCTGACCACCAAGGCTGTCGCTTTCCCTGGAGGAGAGCCGGCGAGGCCAGGCCACGAGCTGGACTACCTGATCACGGTCAGGAATACGGGCACCTCACTGGCGAGGGACGTGCTCGTCAGGGACACCTTGGACGAGAACCTCGAGCTCATCGAGGCTGGAGAGGGGGCTGCCTTCGATCCCGCCACCAGAACGCTCACTTGGTCTCTTGGCACCGTGGGCATCTCTCCGGACGATTACCGAGAGCTGTCCTTGCGCGTACGCCTGGCCACGCCGCTCGATAACGGGACCGTCGTCGACAACCAGGCCTTCGTCTCGGCGACGGAGCTAATGGACGATGTTCCATCGGGCGATCCCAGGACTTCCGCGCTTGGAGATCCGACGCGAGTCATAGTGGTGGCTGGCTCTGATCTGACATCTTCCACGAAGACGGTCGACGCCGAGGGAGGCGTCGTCCACCCGGGCCAGGAGCTGACTTGGACGATAACCGTTCGAAACGAAGGCGATGCCATTGCCCGAAATGTCGCAGTGACGGATGTCCTCGATCCCTCCCTCGTCGATGTGACGGTGGGGCAGGGAGGAGAGCTTTCCCAAGGCGAGATCGTCTGGGATGCCGGCACGACTTTGGAGCTCGCCGACGTGGCGCCGGGGGAGTCGGTGGAGCTGACTTTCGGCTCCAGGGTGGCAAGGCCTCTCGATGACCAAACGATTATCGAGAACCAGGCCTTCATCACGGCGGATGATCTATCGACTCCTGTTCCAACCTCCGATCCAACCACGACGGACCCCTTCGATCCTACCCGAGTCATTGTGGAGAGCTCGCCCGATCTCACCGCGAGCACGAAGGCCGCGAGCGTCGATACAGCCAGGCCCGGGGACACGATCGTTTGGACGATAAGACTCGTGAACGAAGGCGACATGGTTGCCCACGACGTCATCGTGACCGACCAGCTCGATCCGAATCTGGAGCTACTATCGGCCGGCGACGGCGTGTACGACCCCGAGGCTCGTACAGTCACTTGGAACGTCGACTCCGTGGACCTCTCTCCTCACGGGGATGTCTTGCTGGAGCTCGAGACAGAGGTAGTCTTTCCCCTTGATGACGGGACTATCGTCTCCAACCAGGCTTACCTCCATGGGCCCTTCCAGCCCGACGTCATAGCTACCGGAGATCCGAGCACGCCGGAGGATGGAGACCCGACCACGGTCCAGATCGAGTCCGAGCCCGATCTCTTCTTGACGAAGCTTGCAGAGGTGATCGACGGAGACCTTTCCGGGGGGCAGGTCGAGCCTGGCGATCGTGTCCGGTACACCCTCACCGTGGAGAACCTTGGGGACATGGTCGCCTGGAACGCCGAGCTTTGGGACACCATCGACTCGGTGCTGATCGATGTCCTGGTGGAGGATGGCGGCCAGTGGGATCCAGCGACGCGCACCGCGCGGTGGCAGGGGCTCGACATAGTTCCGGGTCAGCCTTTGGAGGTACGCATTACCGGCACCGTGGAGCCTCTTACCGCCGGCGGGACGATCTTGGAGAACCAGGCCGTGCTGGAGGGAGCGGGCCTCTCCATCGTCTCCAGCGATGCATCCTCGCCCGGTTCCGGCGAGCCTACTCGTCTCGAGGTAGTTGCCTCTCCCGTCCTGTCTTCATCGACCAAGTCGGTGCTCGTGGAGGGTGGCGGGCTCGTGCTTCCGGGCAGTCTTCTCACCTGGACAATCGTGGTCGAGAACACGGGCAACACTCATGCGACCAATGTCGTCGTAAGGGATCCTATCGATGACTGGCTCGAGGACGTGGTGCCGGGACAAGGCGGCGTTGTGCAAGGCGGCTCGATAAGGTGGGACTTTTCCACGACGCCACAGCTTGCGCAGGTCAGCCCCGAGCCCGGTGGCGAGGTCACCCTCTCATTCACCTCCCGCATAAGGGAGGACGCCCTCGACGGCACCGTCATCAGCAACCAGGCTCATCTTCGCGCTCTTGAAATGGAGACCAGGGCCCTCACCGGCGATCCCGCGACGGATGATCCCGATGATCCCACCGAGATAACCGTTTCCTACCCAATCGTTGTGGCCACCAAGACAATGGTCAACGAAAGCGGGGGTGACGTCGCGCCCGGCGACGTGTTGCGTTGGACGATAGAGGTCCGAAACGAAGGCAGCCTCGCGGCCACCGATGTGATGGTTCGTGACCCCCTGGATGTCGAGAACCTCCTCGACATATCGCCCTACGATGGCGGAGTACTGACCGACGACCAAATTACTTGGAGTATAGGGGCCATCCCACCCGGTGGCGTCGAGACGGTTTCGTTCACGTCCAGAGTGAGGCCGCTCCTGCCCGGCGGAACGGAGATCGCCAATCAGGCTTTCGTTTCGGTTTTCGAGCTCGATGAGGAGACCCCTACCTTCGATCCGGCAACCCCCGCTACGGATGATCCGACCGTCGTCACAGTAGTCGCCGCGCCAGACTTCTTCGGAGCCACCAAGACCTTCGAGAACCTCGACGGCGCGAATGATCGCGTAAGGCCCGGCGATCGTCTGCGTTACGCCCTGGCATTCACGAACACGGGCAACACACTTGCCACCGATGCCGAGATACGGGACCTGGTGGACCCCAATCTCGTGGATGTAAGCCTCGATCCGCCGGGCCAGCTAGAGGGCGAGATTGCTCGCTGGACCGTGACCGATATCCCCGCGCTCGCTGCCCTCGAGCCCGAGCAGACGATTTTGGTTCATCTCGAAGGCCGGGTCCGAAGCCCGCTCGAACACGGCACCATTATCTCCAACCAGGGCTATCTAGTCTCCTTTGAGAACGATGCCGGGTGGCCTACCGGCGATCCCCGCACGCCGGCGGAGGCTGATCCGACGATTATCGAGGTCTGGTCTTCTCCAAGCATGGCTCAATCCGAAAAGCATGTGACGAATCTGGATGGATCCGTCGACTCGGTGAGCCCCGGCGACGTCCTCGA
>SKWY01000038.1 GCA_007128675.1 Deltaproteobacteria bacterium
AGATCCTCTCGACTTTAGGATCGCCGTTACCAGTACATCCGTTCGAGAGAGGTTGGCGCTGCCAGACATGAACATCAATCGAACTACCTACAACCCGACGGAAGGATGTGCGGACGGAACAGCGTACGTAATAGCGTCAGGTGAGGCGTACCCGGCGGGAGATTTGATGGCCCCTGCCGGCAACGACGTTATCCTCACTAGCGACCAGTTTCAAAACGATCAGACAAATGCGATTAGGCAGTTCCAGGAGAACATTAGGCTTGGCGTCTG
Source organism: Deltaproteobacteria bacterium (assembly GCA_007128675.1). GTDB lineage: Bacteria > Myxococcota > Myxococcia > SLRQ01 > SLRQ01 > SKWY01. The sequence goes on from SKWY01000038.1 coordinate 271, forward strand.
TGGCTCCTCACAGGAGGAGGGATTAGAGGGGATGAGGCTTGCCATCGACAAGAACCCCAACTTCTGGCGTGATCAGAGCCGACTCGTCGTGGTTTTCTTGAGTGACGAGGAGGACGCCTCGGACATGACCGGTCAGTTCGTCAACATGGTCTACGATCCAGAGGATCCTGCGGCGGAGGACGGATTGATCTACGCCCGGAGTCATCCCGACTACAGAGACCAGCTGACGCCGGTATCGGACTACAAGGCTTTCTTGGACGCCCAGGCCGCGAGACGAGGCGGCACGGTGGCAATAGCGGCAATAGTCAGCGCTGTAGGCGATCCGCCTCATAACATGGAGGCGGAGGTCTGGCCCAACCCCGAGCAGTACAACTGCTTCGATGAGCAATGCGCCAGAGACGCGTGTCAGCATGAACCGGATTGTGATCCAAATAATGAGCAAGACCTGCGCGGAGACCGGATTGTCGGTTCTCCCCATTGGTGCGGAGGAGATTCACCAGGAAAGCGCTATCTAGAGCTTGCAAGGATGTATCCGAGGGAAGATCACATCATGGATGCCATATGTCAGACCGACTTCTCGAGTACGCTCCAGGAGCTGGTGAGGATTGCTGACGTGGATCAATGCTTGCAGCTGCCGGCGCCACCTCAGAATGATGATACCAGCCTCGTGTTGGTAAGGATCGAGCGCGATGGTGAGTTCATCCTTTGCAACCCTCCCGAAGGACCGGGAGAGAATGCTTGCGACGATCCTGATGCCGACTGGTGGTATGACCCGGCCGCTCTGCAGGTTTGCCTGTGTCCCGACTCGGCATGCCAGCTCGAGCCAGGAGACAGCTATCGGCTCTCGTACGTGGAGCAGGCCTGCAGCGCCGACAATCCCTGCGCTCCGTAGGGGGTTCGGGTTCGGCCGAGTATTTCTCGAGACCGTGAAGTGATTCATCGATGACGGTGAGCCAAAGCGCTGGACTTGGGCTGCGGATCGTCTGTGGCGGGCAATTCAAGTCCCTTTGAAGATGTAGCCTTTGTCACGGGCCTCTTGGTGGCGGCGGGTTCATCCATTCAAGCCAAACCCATTGTGGTGGAGTATTGGCGATGCTAGGTTCTTCGCGACAGCAGGTGACACGTAGATTGTGGTCATGTTGGTCGCATGATTGTGTTCCAATCTTTCAGTTCGGAGACTGGTCGGCCAAAAGGGGGGCCACCAGCCGAGATTTCAGGAGAGCTTCCATATGAGCACCGCGGCCGTGAAGGCAGCCGATATTACGCCTAGAACTCTTCCAGAGATTGTCTTGGCAACAGTTGCTAGAAGCCCACACGGAGTAGCGGCACGTGTGAAGAGGGACGGGGAATGGATCTCCCTAGCCTGGAACGAGCTCGAGGACATGGCTCGAAGGTATGCCGCCGGCTTGATCGCCCTTGGAGTTGAGCCAGGAGACAGGGTGGCCATTATTGGAAACACCACGATCGAATGGGCGTTGTCCGAGCTTGGCATTCACATGGCGGCCGCGACTTCCGTCCCGATTTACCAGTCGAATCTTCCTCATGAGGTGGAGCATTGCATCAAGGATAGCGGTGCCGTCATGGCCTTCGCCGAGAATGATGTGCAGCTTTCCAAGTTCGAGGAGATTCGCGAGAGAACCCCTGCGCTACGACAATTGATAGTGATGAACGGGAAGGGGGAAGGGGACCGAGTCATCGACCTCGACGCACTGGCTTCCATGGGAGACGAGCTGTTGCGCAAGACGCCCTCGGCGGTGGACGACAGAATCGCGGTTATTGATCCCGAGCAGGCCGCCTGCTTCCTCTATACGTCGGGAACGACAGGGCTCCCCAAGGGAGTCGTCCTGACGCATGCGACATGGGCTTTTGAGGCGGATGCCCTCGAGAAGCTGGGCATCGTCTTCGAGGATGACGAAGAGATCATTTTTCTTCCCCTGGCCCATTCTTTCGCCCAGGTCCTGAAGACTGCTTGGCTGAAGCTTGGACACGCCATGGCCTTTGCCGAAAGCGTCGAGAAGCTCGCGGACAACGCCGGAGAGGTTCGCCCTACGATGATGGCCGCGGTCCCCAGAGTCTTCGAGAAGGCCTTCAACAAAGTGATCGCTGGGGGGATGGAGGCCCCCGGAATCAAGGGGAAGCTTTTCGCCTGGGCAATGGAGCACTTCGATCGATATGCCGAGGCTCGTAAGGATGGGAGACAATATGGCGGTGCGGGATTCGTCCTGGCAAACCGTCTCGTCTTCAGCAAGGTGGGCAATAAGCTCTCCGAACGATTCGGTGGTCGGATTCGGTTCTTCGTATCGGGGGGCGCGCCGCTATCGCCACGGATCGCCTTCTTCTTCGACCTGGTGGGTCTAAAAATTCTGGAGGGTTACGGTCTTACCGAGACAGCCGCGGCCACCTGCGTCAACAGGCCCGACAAGAACAAGATCGGCACTGTCGGACCTCCGGTTCCAGGAATGGAGCTCAAGATTGCCGAGGATGGGGAGATCTTGATTCGTGGTGGTGGAGTGATGAAGTGCTATCACGAGCAGCCCGAGGCCACGAAGGAGGTGCTCGATGAGGATGGATGGTTCCATTCGGGCGATGTCGGGGAGATCGATTCGGATGGTTACCTCAAGATTACGGATCGAAAGAAGGACATAATAGTCACCGCGGGAGGCAAGAATATTGCCCCGCAGAACATCGAGAACCAGCTGAAGACCCATCCCCTCATCAGTCAAGTCGTGGTTCATGGAGACAAGAGGAAGTTTTTGTCAGCGCTCATAACCCTTGATCCAGAGAGCCTAGCCAGGTGGGCTGCCGACAAGGGGATCGGGGCTGACAAGGAAGCCTTGACGCAAACGCCCGAGGTCAGAAGCGCGATTCAAAAGGCTGTAGACGACCTCAATGCGACCCTTCCCTCCTATGAAACTATCAAGAAGTTCAAGATCTTGCCCAGGGAGTTCACTCAGGAGGGAGGAGAGCTGACCCCTACTATCAAGATCAAGCGAAAGGTGGTGGAGAAACGCCACAAGGACATCCTCGACAGTTTCTACGAGTAGGCACGAACCCAAGCTCCTTATTTGGGATGAATCTAGGGTGCTCTTCTCTGACTTCCCTATCTTGGCCTGGAAGCAAGGAGCGCTTTTTTTACACAGATGATGTTTGCGACATATGTCGCCGCAAGCAAGGAAGTTGCACCTTGTGTTATGAATTCAAGGAAGGGGCCTTCCCTGATCTAGATCTTTTTTCGGCCCCGGAACCTCTGCTATGCTGTGACATCAACTCTCGAACGAACCCATGCTTTGCTGGGTAATGGAATGCCAGGGGCAATGATGATCGAAAAGAGTCGTGCTCCCCGGAAGGTGGCGATAGCCGAACACCTTTGGGAAGTCTTTGAGCTGATGGCCCAAGAAATGGGCTCGGATCGCGAGGCTCTCGTGAACCAGGCCATGTTCATGTTTGCCAGGCTCAACGGATACCTCACAGCGGGACAGGCCAGTGTCGGTGCGGCAGCGAGCCCTTCATTGGCGGAGGCTGGAAGGCCCAGGGTCGCTCCAGCTCCAGAGCCTGATGATGATGATGATTTGGTTCCGTCCGGCGCTGTCTCACCGTTGATTGATGACAGTGACACTCCGGCGAGATCGATGGATGAGAGAGAAACGGCCGGGGCATCACCGTCTCCCAGGGGAGGGATTGCGACGGCCGCGGGCGGTGCCAAGTCGGATCCCGCAAGGCGACGCCAGGTCGAGGAGCGAGTCTTGGAGACCGCGGCTCAGCTCGAGCGACAGATACGCGGACGCAACGAGCTGAACCTGGACCCTGACGAGAATGTTGACGAGATCATCGATGATGAACTCGTCGACGACGATCTCATCGTCGACGAGCTGATGGGCAGCTCGCCGAAGAAGAGCCTGTACTTGATGACGGCCGAAGGAGAGCTGGACAAGGTCGCGAAGGAACGATTCGTGATCGGCCGGGGCAAGCACTGCGATTTCGTCGTCCAGTCTGGAAAGGTGAGCCGGGAGCATGCCGTGATTACGACCGAGTCCGATGGTTACTTCATAGAAGACCTGGGCTCCTCCAACGGCACCTGGTTCCAGAAGCAAAGGCTGAAGCGGCGGCAAATCGAGGACGGCGACGAGTATTACATTTGCTCCGAAAAGATTAAGTGCGTTATTCGCTAAAACGCGATCAGGCTGTATGCCTCTCATCGAGGAAGGGCGGGAGTTCTTTCTATTGGGGACTTCTCGTGCTGGTCGATTCGGCGCAGAAAGCGGCTGCTTTGCTCGAGCCGCCATATGGTCAAGTGCCCCCCAAGAGAGGAGTCTGAATGTCGAGGTTACATTTGGGCCGTGACGGTTGGGCCCAGTTCGCTTTGGCGCCAAACGGGCTGCATGGCGACATGTTGCCCGGCATCCGTCGTGCTCGGCGTGCCCACGTTCGGCAGATCACAATCGCTCGTTTGGGCGGCGGGGACCGGAAAGCGCCACGGTTCTCGTCTTGGAGATAGGTTGGGCGACGGCATGGCGAAAGTCGAGGCCGCGCTGATGGCACTGGCCTTTTTGGCGGTCGTGGTGTCCGCCGTGACCGACATCAAGACTCGCAAGATCAAGAACTGGGTGACTTTTCCCGCCATTATTCTTGGCATCCTAGTCCACCTTTTGGTTGGGGGATGGGGCTCGGGAGAGGGGCTGGGACTGAAGTCGAGCCTCATTGGACTTGCCATAGGCTCCTTACCCTTCCTGGCAATGAACACGATAGATTCGCGGGCGTTCGGTATGGGAGACGTCAAGCTGATGGCCGCCGTGGGTGCTCTTGTCGGCTGGCCGCTCATGCTGGATGTTCTGATTTACGTCGTCATTGCTGGTGGGCTTCTGGCGGTGGTGGTACTTCTTCGGAAGAAGATGCTGCGCCGAACCCTGTCGGCTATGCTGTCGCGCCGCGACCGTAGTACTAAGGACGGTAGTACTAAGGACGAAAGCTCCGACTCTGATATCCTGCGTTCGCAGTACATTCCCTACGGTGTCGCCATCGCTGGTGGTACGGTAGTGGTGCTCGTGCTGGAGGTTGCCCGCAGGGGAATCTTTTAGACTGTTGAAAAGCATGCACATCCCCGGAGATCAAAATGAAAGGGACCACGAACCGGCTGCTCACACTTTTTTGCCTGATCATCGTTTTCGCCGGGGCTGGGCGAGCCGAGGCTCAGGATCAGACAATCACGCTAGTCGTAGGTCAGCAGCGTGTGCTCACGATCCGGAACCTTAGTAGGGTGGCAATAGGCGATCCGAGCGTTGCGGACGTTCGGACGGTCGGCTCGAACCAGGTGCTGATCAATGGAGTTGGTGCGGGGACCACCAGCTTCATGGCTTGGAGGACAACGGGACAGAGAATTTCTTACCTCATCCGAGTCACAGCCCAGGATGTACGAGAGCTGGTGAACGAGGTACGCGCGCTTCTAGGTGACATCGAAGGCGTGAACATCCGAACCGTCGGGGACAGAGTCTACCTCGATGGACAGGCATACACTACGGACGACTTCAATCGTATAGAGCGGGTCGTTGAACTCTATCCCCAAGTGAATAGCTTCGTAACCGTTGCCGCGAATGCCAAACGCCTTGTAGCAAACACACTGAATCAGGAGCTTCAGCGCGCGGGCTTGAAGAATGTTCAAGCCTCCGTTGTCGGCACTACCATCTTTCTCGAGGGTTCCGTCGAGTCTCCACAGGATCTTCAAAAGGCCGAGCTCATTACCAAGGCGATTGGTGAGGAGGTCGAAAACCTTCTAGTCGTCGGAATCAAGAGGATGATTCTGACGGAGGTCCAGTTCGTGGAGCTTCGGAAGAGAGGGCACGACCATATCGGGGTCCAGTGGCCTGTCGACATTACGGGAGACGCATCTCATGGCATTCAAATCACGGAACCCTTGCCTGGATACCCAGCCATCCCGCCCCGAAGCGGCACTTATACGTTCCAGGCGGAAGGGGCCACGCCGTTTGCCTTCGGCATGGGAATGTCCGATGGATATGGGAGGCTGCTTGCCCAGCCTCAGCTCGTCTGTGCGTCAGGCGAGCAGGCCGAGTTCCTCGCGGGAGGAGAGGTGCCGATTCCGTTGATCCTTGCGGGTCAAGCTAGCGTCGAGTTCAAGGAGTATGGAGTCAAGCTGGAGATCACTCCAACGGCGGACCGGCATGGAAACATTCAGACCGAGATTTACGCAGAGGTCTCGGAGGTCGATGAGTCAGTCTCCGTGCAGATTTCGGACGCTATTAGCGTGCCAGGCTTTCGTACCCGCTACGCGAAGACAAACGTTACCGTGCGCCACGGCGAGACTATCGTGCTCTCCGGCGTCTTCAACCATGATCAGCAAAAATCGGTCTCCAAGTTCCCTCTCCTGGGCCATATTCCGATCATAGGAGAGCTATGGAAGTCTCGGCGCTTCGTCGAGGCCAAGAGCGAGCTTGTGATTTTCGTTACCCCTCGGATAGTGAACCCAGATACGGAGAGAATCCGGGCGACAATAGCGGACATCAAGATGCGGTATCAGCAAGCGCGTAGCCAGGTGATGTTCTCCATCTTCGATTGACGTGTCGGACGGCTATAGGTGCAGTTCAAATGGGTGTGTCCCTTAGCATCAGAGAGAAAGGCGGAGCGTCGGAGCGCCTAGACTTCGATACCAACTCCGTCACGATTGGTCGCACAGCTGGCAACGACATCGTGCTTCCCAAGGGGAACGTCTCGAAACAACACGCGAAGATCGTCATGAAGGACGGTAGATTCATCGTCCTCGACATGAAGTCGACCAATGGCACCTTCGTGAACGGAAAGAGAATCAGCGCGCCTCAGGTAGTGCGAGCACCGGACAAGATCTACATCGGCGACTTCATAATCAGTGTTGATCCCGATAGCGGCCAGGACTCCGTCGTGAAAGCACCTAGGCGCTCGACGGTGCCCAAAGGCTCCCCCTTCACCGATGACTCAAAGATGGACGAGGCCCCCCCCGTCTCGGCACGGGGCGCGGAGCACGACGATTCGGAGAACGAAAAGAGGATGCCGGCTTCGCTCGCGGCCGCGGCTCGCAAGGCCAGGTCTGGCCGTCGGATTGATCCCAAGTTGGAGCGGTACATTCAGCTTTTGAAGGAGGTCCACGATCGTCTCATTGAGTACATGGATCTTCGCCGGCTCAACATAGACAAGCTTGGCGATGAGCAGCTTTGGGCGCGCACCGAGCGAGCCGTGGGGGATATCATCGAGCAGATGTCCGCCGACGGCGAGATTCCTCGCGATGTGGACAAGAACGAGCTCAAGACGGACATTCTCAACGAAGCGCTCGGACTAGGGCCTCTGGAACAGTTTCTCGCCGATGATGACGTAAGTGAGATCATGGTCAACCATGCCAACCAGATCTACATCGAGAAGGGAGGGCGGATCACGTTGTCCCCCAAGACCTTCTCGAGCAATCAGGCTGTCATAGGCGTCATCGAGCGGATTGTTTCTCCCATTGGCCGTCGCATCGACGAGTCCAGTCCGCTGGTCGACGCTCGTTTGAAAGACGGCAGTCGCGTCAATGCAATCATCCCTCCCCTGGCCTTGAAGGGGCCGACGATTACGATCCGTAAGTTCAAGCGAGAAGCTCTTCAGATCGAGGATCTGGTTCGCTTCAAAACGATCACCCCGCAAATGGCGCAATTCCTCGATGCGTGCATCAAGGCAAGGAAGAACATAATCATCAGCGGAGGGACGGGCTCCGGAAAGACGACTACCCTGAACATCGTAAGCTCCTTCATTCCCGAGGGGGAGCGCATTGTCACCGTGGAAGATGCAGCGGAGCTACAGCTCCCTCAGGAACACTGGATTCAGCTCGAGACGAGGCCGGCGAACCTGGAGGGAACCGGCGAGATCACGATTCGTGATCTCGTGAGAAACTGTCTGCGCATGCGTCCCGACAGGATCGTGGTCGGGGAGTGTCGAGGTGGCGAGGCGCTGGACATGCTTCAAGCCATGAACACGGGTCACGATGGCTCGCTCACCACCTGCCATGCCAACTCACCACGCGATGCATTGTCCAGACTGGAGACCATGGTCTTGATGAGCGGCATGGAGCTTCCCATTCGAGCGATAAGGGATCAGGTAGCCAGCGCGGTCGACATCATTTGCCAGCAGACAAGGTTCTCGGACGGAACCAGGAGGATTACCCATATCTCCGAGGTTGCCGGGATGGAGGTAGATATCATTACCCTGCAAGACATCTTCTTGTTCAAGCAGGAGGGGTTCGATACGGAGGGCAGGGTAATGGGGCGGCATATCTCGACGGGATTCATTCCGAAGTTCTACGATGAGCTGCAAAGACGAGGCATCCCCGTAAACATGGACATCTTCCGGGAGGAGTGAGCGGGCCGTGTACGTACTGGTGGTACGAGATCCCGAAGGGAACGAGACTGAGTACGATCTCATAGGAGAGGCCGTACTGGGACGTGACGATAGCAGCGACATCCGTATGCCGAGCTCTGAGCTCTCTCGTCGACATGCCCGTCTCTTCCTCGAGGACGGCCTCTGCTATGTCGAGGATCTAGGCTCCTCCAACGGAACCTTTCTCGATGGTGAGGCAGTCGTAGGGCAGGTCGTTCTGGAGCCGGGGCGAATATTGAATCTCGGTCCCTTCGAGGTTTGGGTCGAGGACCCACAAGGTGATGAGCTGGATCAGGGTGCCGGCATGGCAAAGCCGGTGCAGGATTCTAGTTTCGTGCAAGGTGATACGGGAGGATATCCGTCTCGAGCTGGCTTTGGCTCTCGCGGTTTGCTCGGTTCCCTCGAGGGAATCTCGGGCGCCGCACTCGGACAGATTTTCGAGGTCAGAAACGGGGCGAGCATAGGGCGACTACCAGGCGTGGACATAGTCGTAGAGGATCCTTCGATGTCACGCAGGCATGCGGAGGTTCGCTTGGTAGACGGCGCCGTGGTCGTGCGTGATCTCGAATCAGCTAACGGCACCTTTGTCAATGAGGAGCCCATTGATGAACAGGAGCTGTTCGACGGCGACTTATTGACCTTCGGCTCCGTAGCCTTCCGTTTCTCCCTTGCTCCTGAGATAGGAAGCGAGGCCCCCGGAGCATTGGCTCCTTCTGGCAGAGGAAGCCATCTTTCCGCCAGACGAGGCAGATCCGGGAAGAGGTCCGGCGCTGGGAGCATGCCAGCGCGTCGAAAGCTGCTTTTTGCCGTCGCCGGTCTTTTCGTCGTCTTGATGGTAGTGTTAGTTGCGGTTGGTGGAGAGGACAGCGCGGGTGTTGGTGCTGGCTCTGAGCCTGATGCCGTAGGTGGTGGGGCTGGAGAGCTTCCAGCCGACCTTCGTTCCGAGGTCTTCAGCTTGATGCGACGCGGTCAAATGCTCATCGATTCCGAGCAATGGGCTGAAGCCGAACAGGTATTCGAGAGAGCCGTGGAGCTGGACCCAATCAATGCCGAGGCTCGCTCCAGTGTGAACCAGGTGCGCCTCGAGGCAAAGATGCAAGGGCTCTTTGAAGAAGGAAACCGGATGGCCCAGCTTGGAAGCCTCGAAGACGCGTTGGAGGTCTATATGGAGATCTCCCCGGAGAGCACCTACCGACGTCGGGCCCGCTTCCAGGCCCATCAAATAGTGGAGCGGCTGAAAGGACGGTACGACGGTGAGTGCAGGGGACTGGTACGAGCCAGGCAATTCGAAAGGGCCTTGGTGCCGTGTCGACGTTACATGGACTTCGCCTGTCAGTGTCCCGAGACCCTCGACGAGCGCACGAAGAATGCTCTCGAGCGCGCTGAACAACGCGCCCGGGTACGTCCAAACGAACGCTGGCGATGTCCAACGGGTATTGAGGAGTGGGTCCCATGTGCCGCTCGTCGAGTCGTCGCCAGCAGCCAGGATCATAAGCCCTTGATTGCCGAGCGTTACTCCGAGAAGGCAATTGCCGATGCGGTGACAAGCTACCACGAGGGGCAAGTGGACGAAGCGCTTCGTGCATTGAGAAGGCTGGAGGACAGTAGAAGCACTGGGGAGCAGGTGAGGGAGCAGGCGCGGCGTTTGAGACGTCAGATGCAATATGTCCACGGAAAGTCTCGCCAGCTCCAGACCGAGCTGATTCGTGGTGACCTCGATCAAGCCTATTCGGAGTGGGAGGACATAGAGAGCACGGATTCGGAGATCCTTCCTGACCCTCTCGAATCATTTGTTAGACGTGACGCGGCGCGTCGGCTTTCTGGTGCCTATCACGACCGAGGCTTCGAGCGCCTCCAGGCACATAGGTTGCCAGAGGCATTCGACCTCTTTCGTCAGGGACATCGGGTCAATCCAGACGACACTCGAATTGCCGAACGGCTCCGGCAGCTGGAACGACGAGCCCTGTACAACCTTCGTCGCGCGCAGACTTGCGGTCAGCTTCGAGAGGTACTGCTGTACACCGTAGACGACCCACCGAGTGCGGGTCATCAGGAAGCCACACGCTTGATTGCCGATCGTGGCTGCTAGATCTCATGAGCGCTGCAGGCTCACCAAACGAGAAGGCATCTCGGCAAAGGCTCTACCTGATTGACGGATCCTCGTATATTTTCCGGGCCTATCATGCGCTGCCGGCCCTCTCCAACAGGCAGGGTGAGCCCACAGGAGCCATCTATGGGTTCGCCACAATGCTCCTCAAGACGCTGCGAGAAGGTGAAGCGACTCACATGGCGGTTGCTTTCGATAGTCCCGAGCCCACCTTCAGACACAAGCTCTTCGATGCTTACAAGGCGAACCGAGTAGAGCCTCCCGAGGACCTCAAGCCGCAGTTCCAGCGCATCTTCGAGCTGGTGGAGGCTCTCAACATTCCGATCTTGCGAAGACCGGGCTGGGAGGCGGACGACCTCATGGGGGCCTTGGCCGTGCGGGCCAGAACAGAGGGCTTCGAGATAGTGCTCGTGACGGGAGACAAGGACTTCATGCAGCTAGTAGGTCCAGGCATCCGGATGTACGATGGCATGCGGGACCGCTGGATTGACGAGGAGCAGGTTGTCGAGCGATTTGGTGTGCCGCCATCCTTGGTGCCAGATGCGTTGGCCTTGATAGGCGACGCATCGGATAACGTACCCGGAGTGCGGGGAATCGGCCCCAAGACGGCAGGTCCCCTCATTGTCCGGTTTGGCTCGGTGGAGGCCCTGCTAGACAACCTCGATTCGATCTCTTCGGAGTCGCAGAGACGTAAGCTCGAAGAGGGTCGGCAGGCTGCTCTTCTCTCCAAGCGGCTGGTTACGATTGATCTGGGCGCTCCCATCGAGGTGGACCTGCCAGAACTCGGTTTGCGGGACCACGATCTTCCGCGACTGCGAAGGCTTCTTACCGAGCTGGAGTTCACACGGCTCGTTCAGAGCTTGGCGCCCGTTCAGGAACTGTCGAAGAAGAGCTACCAGCTAGTGACGACAGCCTCGGCGTTCGAGGAAATGTACAAGGAGCTCGAGGCCTCCACCGCGTTCGCGGTGGATTCGGAGACGACCAGCCTTGTCGCGATGCGTGCACGACTGGTAGGCCTCTCCTTCGCCATCGGTGATGGAAGAGCTTGGTACGTTCCGGTTGGGCATGATGGCGGCGCAGCGGACGAGCAGCTTCCGATCGACTTCGTGCTCGATCGCCTCCGGCCTCTTCTGGAGAACGAGGAGAAGGCCAAGTACGCTCAGAACACCAAGTACGACCATTTGGTGCTTCGCCGGCATGGAGTAACGCTTCGCGGCGTGGTGGGTGACCCGATGCTGTTCGATTATCTCTTGGATCCCGGCAAAGGCGGTCACGGTCTAGATTCCCTTGCCCAGTCCGAGCTCGGTCATACGAACACGAAGTTCGAGGAGCTCGCCGGGAAGGGCAAGAGCCAGCTTACCTTCGATAAGGTCCCCCTGAACAAGGCCATGCCATACGCTTGCGAGGATGCCGACGTAACGTATCGGCTAGCGCGAATCCTTGGACCACGGGTCCAGGAAGCCGGACTCTGGCCCCTGTACGAAGAGGTCGAGCAGCCTCTCTCCACGGTGTTGGCCCAAATGGAAATCTCCGGAGTCGGGGTCGATCGACAAAGGCTAGAGAGCATAGCCGTCGAGCTGAAGGAGAGGATCGAGTTGGTTCGCCAGGAGGTGTTCCGTCATGCTGGAAAGGAGTTCACCGTAGCCTCTCCGAAGCAGCTGGCGACAGTGCTGTTCGAGGATCTCGGCCTACCAGTGATTCGCCGCACCAAGACCGGGCCCTCCACGGACGTAGCCGTTCTCGAAGAGCTGGCGGGGCAGCACCCGCTGCCCGAGGCGATTCTCCAGTACCGACAACTGACGAAGCTCAAGAGCACCTACGTGGACGCTCTGCCGTCCTTGATCAATCCCGAGACCGGCCGCCTCCACACCTCATACAGCCAGACCACCACCGCCACGGGACGACTTTCCAGCTCCGAGCCCAACCTGCAGAACATCCCGATTCGGACCGAGGATGGACGCAGGGTCAGAGAGGCTTTCGTGGCCGAGCCCCAAATGATTCTCATCAGCGCGGACTACTCCCAGATCGAGCTGCGGGTGCTCGCCCATTTGGCCGACGATCCTGCTTTGCGCGAAGCCTTCGAAACCGGACAGGACGTGCACGCTAGAACTGCATCCGAGCTGCTCGGCACGACGGTCGAGAAGGTATCGGAGAGTCAACGGCGCGTGGCGAAGGCTATCAACTTTGGCATTCTCTATGGAATGAGCCCTTTTCGCCTCGCCAGGGATCTCGGCATCGATCGTGACGAGGCAAAGCAATACATAGACAGCTATTTTCAGCGTCATCGAGGAGTTGCAAGCTGGATCGACAAGACGGTCGCTCGAGCTCGAGAGAGGCGGATGGTTACTACCATTCTCGGGAGGCGACGACTGCTGCCCGAAATCGATTCGAAGAACTACAACGTGGGTTCGGCGGCCGAAAGGATGGCCTTGAACACACCTATTCAGGGCAGCGCGGCGGATATCATCAAGCTGGCCATGCTTCGAGTGCATGAGGGGCTTGGCGGCATCAGCCCAAGGGCCAGGCTCATTCTGCAGGTTCATGACGAGCTCGTGATAGAAGCCCCCAAGGAGGACCTGGAGAGTTTGGCCGGCTGGCTCCGTGAACGCATGGAGACGGCAATCGAGCTTCTGGTGCCTTTGAAGGTCGAGGTCGGCTGGGGAGAGACTTGGGCGCTTGCTCATTGATTGCGCTGATGCCTGTAC
>SKWY01000396.1 GCA_007128675.1 Deltaproteobacteria bacterium
GACGAACCCCGCGCCCCTTCCTTTTGAACCGGGCGCCGAAAACACCAGGGCCACCCCAAGGCCGAGTAGGGATAGGGAAAGGCATGCGAAGGGCATTGCCAGGCGGCGGTGGAAAGCAACGGTCGCCCTGTGGCGCTGCCATGAGTTCAACGAATCCTGCATGACCCATCGCAGCTCCCCGATGGTCAAGGCGTCGAGGCTGCCGATGAATCGAGCACGTCGATCAGCCGTGTCGGCCACATCTATCTCTACCGAGGCGGCTCGGAAGCGAACCCTGTCCAAGAGTGCCGAAGGCTTTGCTCCTGTCTCTTCGTCTGGATTGGCCTCGTCGAGGAGCAGGGAGTCACCCCGGCCGGAGGGTGAAGCTCGCACCATCTCGCCATCCTCCAATTGGAGGCTGAGTCCTCGTCCCCCAGTTGCTTCCAGCCGCGCTCGCTTCGCGGCTAGCGTGGCTTGGCCCGCGTCTAGATCTACGTGGAGAAAGACATCCTCGAGAAGGCCCTTCTCGTTAGTTCCTCTAGAGTGGAGAACGACGCCTGGTATGTCCTGATGGATGACGTTTGGGGCCAGACCGGAAGCCAGGTTGCGCTCGACCACTGTCGAGAGTCTCTTTGTCAAGGAGCCTAGAGCCCAGGGTTCTCCATAGGTGGACAGGCTCAACGAGACTACGGTCGCCAGGAGTCCAACCAGCGCTGGAGCCGGCCATAGGCTTGCTGGAGAAAGGCCAGCGGCGCCAAGGGCCAAGAGCTCACGGTCCTCGGCTAGACGGCCGATGCAAGCAAGGACGCCCACGAGGACCGAGAGGGGGAGGGCGAAGACGAAGAACCGAGGTAGAAGGAGGCCGAGAATGGCCAGAAAGTCGCCAAGCCCCAAACCATAACCAAACGCCGCCTCCCCAACCCTAAGGATTTGGGTGGTGAGCAGGAGGAAGGTCGCGATCACCAGTGCGGAAAGCGCGGGGACGAGAATCTCCCGTGTGATATGCCTTGTCACACGGCGCATGGACATAGAAACCCTACTCGATTCTTTGGTATTCGGGGCCTTTTTCGTGGAGCATGGGAGAGTGCGGCAGCGGTTCGGCTCATGGCCCGGGAATCATGCTGGAGGCGCCATGGCCCAAAAACTGATGGGCGCAATGGGTTTGAAATGATTCATGAGACTACTTGTGATCCCATAGCTCGTGGGCGGCTGATTATTCGGCAGCCCCGACAGGGGTATCGATTCAATGTCGACTCGGTGATTCTTGCCGGTTTCTCCTTGCCTTCGGGGAGGCGAGTCTGTGACCTAGGGACCGGATCGGGTGTTATCGGCCTATGGCTCGCGACGGAGGGGGCCGAGCATGTCACGGGTGTCGAGCTCCAGCCGGAGCTGGCGGAGCTTGCGCGGATAAACGCCTCGGATAACGGGTTGGAGCGGGTATTCTGCGTCGTGGTAGAGGATCTTCGCGCCTTCTCTCTAGGGCCCACGGATTCCCCGTATGATCAGGTCGTCTGCAATCCACCTTTCGGCGCTCTGGGATCAGGAAGGGTCGATGCCGACCCCCAACGAGCCATGGCGCGTCATGAGATAGCCATGTGCCTGCCTGACATTTTCCACGCGGCTCGGCGGCTCCTTCGTCCAGGCGGGAGGCTATGTTTCATCCATCGTGCCGATAGGGAGAAGGAGATCATCGAGGCCTCATTCGCGAGTGGGATGATCCTGACACGTATGCGCCGTGTCCTGCCGCGGGTCGGTCGGCCTCCGTCGAGGCTGCTCGTGGAAGCCATTTGCGAGACGGGGCGATCGGCTCACCAGAGGCCCCGAGGGTCATCAAGCGCCCCGCCGATGAGACGGGGGCAAAGCATTCATGAAGGAAGGCGAGTCGCCTCCGATGCGGAGATGAGGATCGAGCCCGAGCTGATTGTCCACGACGACCATGGAGGCTACGCGCCGGAAGTCGCATCTCTTTTGGGTGATTGACAGTTGCCAACCTATACTCTTCTACCGAGCGTCCACGGAGGGTATGCTTCCCCTCAATGTTTCCCCGGGAACGTCCAAGAAGGCTTCGCCACAAAGACTCCATTCGCCGGATGGTCGAGGAGACGCAACTACTAGCGGCGAACTTGGTCTACCCACTTTTCATCGTGGAAGGCACGGGAATCAGGCAAGAGATTGACTCGATGCCGGGAGTTTTTCGCCTATCGGCCGACCAGGCGGTGGCGGAGGTCGGCATGGCTCGTTCGCTGGGGATCCGGGCCGTGCTCTTGTTCGGGATTCCGAATCGAAAGGACCCCGAGGGCAGCTCTTCATGGGCCGAAGACGGCGCGGTTCAGGTAGCGGTTCGCATGCTCTTGGAAAAGCATCCCGACATCTACGTCATCACCGATGTCTGTCTATGCGAGTACACGGATCATGGGCACTGCGGTCTTGTCGAAGACGGAACCATAGCGAACGATCCGACTCTGGATCTCCTTGCGCGCCAGGCTTTGAGCCACGCAAGGGCGGGAGCGCACATGGTGGCGCCAAGCGATATGATGGACGGCCGTGTCGGCCGCATCCGGGATGCCCTCGATGCTGACGGGTTCTCTGACGTCTCCATAATGAGCTATGCGGTCAAGTATGCCAGCGCTTTCTATGGGCCGTTTCGAGAAGCGGCTCGTAGCGCTCCCGTATTCGGAGACAGACGGGGGTATCAGATGAATCCAGCGAACTCTCGAGAGGCCCTGCGCGAGGTCAGGCTCGACGTCGCGGAGGGGGCGGACGTCGTCATGGTCAAGCCGGCGATGCCTTGCCTCGACATCATCACTCGGGTTCGAGACGAGGTCGATGTGCCAGTCGCCGCATACCAGGTGTCGGGCGAGTTCGCGATGATCAGGGCCGCCGGCAAGAATGGTTGGCTCAATGAAGACGCCGTGGTCCTGGAGTCTCTTCTGGCGGCTCGACGAGCCGGCGCCAGTCTAGTCATGACTTACTTCGCGCCCCTTGCGGCAAGGCTCTTGGAGACCTGATGGGCTGTGAGACCATTTACAAGGTGGTGGAGGTGACGATGGTCACCGACGAGTCGCTGGAGGAGGTCTTGAATACGTGCACGGCGGACGGCTGGTTGCTCGACGGCATTCACTTCGCCATGCGGGAGTCATCGAAGCGACCGGCCATGGCTTTCGTGGTGTTTACGCGACGGGAGGAGCAAGGTGCCCAATAAGGCTAGGAGTACAGCCAAGAGCGACAACGAGCTGCCGAAAGCCGACATGGTTCATCGCGGCGTCGGGCGGCTTGTGGATTTCATCATCGCGCTCTTGCTGGCCCGTCTTCTGCCCCCCGGCGTGGGAGCTGTGGTCGCGGTGAGTTACATTCTTCTTGCCGATGGCGTTCTTGGGGGGCAGTCGCCAGGAAAACGGCTTGCCGGACTCAAGGTGGTTAGTCGGCGGAATCGAAGCGACGCAGAGTTCAGAGAAAGCATCGTAAGAAACCTGCCGTTCGCCGTCGTCACGGCCTTCTGGTACATCCCAATCCTGGGTTTCATTCTCTTTCCTCTTGGCGGCTTGTTCGTCTTGACCTTCGAGTTCTACATGGCCTGGTCGGATAGGCTAGGTCTTCGTATTGGCGACATTCTCGCCGAGACCCAGGTGGTCGACGGTTCCGTTCCGATTGAGTCCAAGGTTGCTTCGAGCAGAGCCAGCTCGGGCAGACGATCGAGACCTAGAGCGGATGCTCCTCCAGAGCCGGAGGGTGCGGGTTAGCACCTCGGCAAAGGGTTCATTGGAGATGTCGTCGACGCGATGCTATTGCGGCTATTGCGCGTCGGTCACCTCGATGGCGGAGAAGACCGCACCCATCTCACATCGGGTCGTTGTTCCCGGTGTGACGTCTATCGAGAGCAGGGTGCCGTGGACCTTCTTGCCGGCACCACCCTGGGAAACAGAACCGCTCATCGCCACTTGAAGGGTTACGAGACGGGGGTCGTCTTGCTTTGCGGGTCGTATCACCTGATTGTCGATGATGAAGCCTGCCAGTGTTCCTTCCGGGTCACGGGGGTGCGGATGATGAACATCTCCGGTGAGTCGAATGTACTCGCCGGTCACCGTGTCGTTGACTGTCGTCTCGAGCCTGGTTGTGTCCGCCGATTGCTCCAGTTGGAAGATCCCGTAGAGGTTCAGAGGTGAGAAGTCGCAGGCGCCGCGGGTCGTCGCCGTTTCGACCTCGAATGTTCCCCCTATGCTCGGACAGGGATCGCAAGGGACGGGAGGTTCTCCGCAGCCTACGAGGAGGTAGCCCATGAAAAAAAACATTGAAGTGCCCAAAGAGACAGCTTGGCGACGGTATCCTTCCTGGTGCTGCATTGTCTCGCTCCTAATGTCGTCTGCGCGGGTGCAATCGGGAGGCTACAGGCTTTTCTCGAAAAAGAGAAACATAGCTCAAAAGCTGTAACGATGAGGAGCCCGGCGAGCATCTCACTTGTGGAGGCAGCTCCACACAATCGCAGCGCCCCTATGATTATTCACATTCCCAAAGCCCTGCAAAGCAGGTTTTGCGATACGGGATACGCCGCACACGGCACGTCATGCATGCTCGTACTCGTTTGCCGGACTCTTCGAAGGATCGGCCCGACGATCTTCAGTGCGCGCGGACGAGCCACCGCCAAACCTCGGCCGGAGTCGCGCGCTTTCCGTAAAGAAGCCCTGTCGCTCGAAAGAGCCTCGAGGCAGCGAGCAAGGCGAGAAGACCAGAGACGAAGAGAAGCAGGAGGGCGATGCCCAGCTCCAACGAGCCTGGTGGTTCGACTGCCATTCTAAGCATGGCCGTCATCGGAGAGGTGAAGGGAACGAACGTCAGAATCCGCGACAGCGCTCCGTCCGGGGCCTGCAGAATGAAGAAGTTGAAGAGAAATGGAGCCATTGCGAGCATAGTGAAGATGCCGGAGAGCTGTTGAGCGTGGCGAGCGGTATCCGTGATGGCGCCGATGCCCAGCATCAGCGCTCCGAAGAAGAGATACCCGGCCAAAAAGAACCCTGTAGCCCATACGACCTGTTCACCGCGAATTCCGAGCCCCGGCAGGAATGCAACCGCGGGGACGGCCACCACCAGGACCCAGATCGAGAACTGGATCAGTCCGGCAGTTCCGATCCCGAAAAGCTTCCCCCCAAGAAGTTCCTCGGGCGTGAGGCTGGCGAGAAGGAGCTCCATGACGCGATTCTCCTTCTCATCGGACATGCCAAGGAGCAGATAACCCGCCCCCGCGAAGATGGCCACCGCCAGGAAGACGGCGGCTATGACTGGAACCAGAAATCGACGAATATCCTCGGCTACCGTCTCTTCGGCCACCTCGGCTCCGGTTTCGTCCAAGACGATCTCTTCACGCTCGATTCCGGAGACCAGTCGCTCGAACACTACCTCGTCTACGCGTCCGTGTATCAGGGTCATTCGGAGGACAAATGCGAGCTGCCCCCCAAATGGTCTAACAAAGCCGCCAGTCAGACCCTCGCGCAATCGATAGGACTCGAGGCGCCCGACCTCCAGAAAGCTCCGGGGAATGATGACGACACCTGTTATCTCGTTGCCAAGGAGAGCCTCCAACGCCGAAGATCTACTCGGATAAGGAACGTACCGGTCCCGTTCCGGCAGCCACGAAGGGTGTTCCTCCAAGATCGCCAAATCCAGGCTGCCGCTTTCGTCCACCAGGGCCACCGTGGCCGGACGCTCGCCCGCCAGAATCTGCTCGGGATCGGTGAGAGTCGTCAGGATTATGAGAAGAAGGGGAAGGAGCGGCAGAGCGAGGGTAGAGATGATGAACCCCGGCCTAGTCAGGGTCGTCCAAAGCTCTCGCTTGAAGACGATGAGGAGCTTTTCTCGTCGCCATGCTCTCATGAGGCTGGTCCCGGCTCTTCCGTTGCGTCCTCACATGTTCCGCCCGCAGGAGGACAGCTCTCGAGACAAGAGCTGGATGGAGGGGCCTTTCGTGGACCATCGGCTGCCACGGCCAGGACGAAGACGTCATCGAGGGAGGGTATATTCTTGCTGAAGTGGTCGACCCTGATGCCGCTTTTCAGGAGTGCGGCGAGAAGAGCCTGCGTATCCACACCCTCGACCAGGGTAATCTCCGCTTTGTCTCCTTTAGTTTTGCAGTCAAGTATCAGTGGAGCCACGGCCGGATGTACCTGCCAGCCGTCCGTCGCCGAGAGAGAGACCGATGCTTCCGCGAAGCGCTGGCGTACCTCGTACGTTGGACCCTGGAGCAAGAGGTGGCCTTTTCGCAGCAGGACCACACGGTCGCATAGGTGCTCCACCTCGCTGATCATATGGGTGGAAACGATTACGGCGGCGCCCTTGTCACGAAGCTCACGGACTACGTCGGCGACGATCCGCCGATTGATGGGATCGAGACCACTGAAGGGTTCGTCCAGTATCACGAGAGCCGGGTCATGAAGGATCGCGGCCCCAAGCTGAACCTTTTGCTGCATTCCTTTCGATAGCTCCCGCACGCGGCGCCTCTCCCATTCGCCTAGCCCCACCCGCTGTAGCCAGTCGTGGGATCTTCTCCTTGCCTCCAATGCTGGAAGGCCCGCCAAGCTGACCAAATAGGAGAGGACATCGATTACCTTCTGCTTGGGATAGAGACCGCGCTCTTCGGGGAGGTACCCCATACGCTCCCTAGTCCGACTCGATGGCTCCTCTCCGAGCACTGCGATGCGTCCGCTATCCGGTCGGGTCAGGTCGAGCAGCATTCGTATGAGGCTCGTCTTGCCGGCACCATTCGGACCCAAAAGCCCCAATACTTCTCCCTCGCCTACCCGGAAGGAGACACGACGAAGGGCCCAGGCGGGTCCATAGCTCTTCGCTACGTCCTCGACGACCAGTACCGGCCGAGCGGTAGAGGACATGGCGTTCAGCGGGCGCGGTAGACGATTCGACCCTTGGTAAGGTCGTATGGTGACAGGGCAACGGTCACCTTGTCCCCAAGCACGATGCGGATGAAGAACTTGCGCATCTTGCCGGAGACATAAGCCAGAACCTGATGGCCCTCTCCGATGTCTACTCGAAACATTCCGTTTGGAAGGACCTCGGTGATGGTGCCTTCGACCTCGATTTGATCTTCACGCGACATGGACTCTCCGCCCCACTGGGAGGCGCAAACTAGCCTCGAGCCAGGGCCGGGTCAAGCCCGGAGAGGGGTCGATCGGGACGAAATCGAAAAAGATTGGGTTCCGAACGTCGATCCTTGGCGATGTCCGTAGTAGATTCCTTACTCATGGCGGCAAAGCGAGTCCTAATCGTGGATGGCGACCAAGAGTTTGGTCTGTCGATGGCAGCTGTGCTTAGCGATCCCGGCATTCAGACCGAGCTGGTATCGTCGGTCAAGGAAGCCAACAAGTCGCTAGGCGAGAGGATGCCCAGTCTTCTGGTAGTGCGAGCGGAGCTGAAGCGGACGAGCGGCTTTGCCTTCGTTGGCAAGCTTCGCAGATCCCCGGCGACGGCGGATCTGAAGGTGGTCTTGGTCTGTACCGAGTCGGATCAGGGCGCCGTCGAGCAGCATCGATCTGGTCCGACTCCGGCAGATGATTACATCCTGCCCCCCGTCGACATGAACGTGCTTGCCGACGTGGCACGGCGTCTGTTGTGGCCCGACGGGCTTCCCGATGTGGAGATAGACGAGGTGTCGGAGGTTGACGAGGTCGCCGCCGATGACTCGAGTAGCCCTGGCGACGAAGCCGAGGACTTTCTATCCGGCGGTGTGGACGTCTCCGTGGATGACGAGGACTCGGATTCGGAACAGGCGGCGGGCTGGCAAGACGAGGAACCAACGGTTGCGCTAGTGGATGGACAAGAGGTGGCTCGCGATCAAGCCGCACAAGAGACGGAGGCGGGTGAGCAGGCCGAGGATGAGATGGATGGGACGACAGAACAGGTCGAAGCTTCGGAGTCGGAGCATCAGGACGCTTCCGGAAGTGATGCGACCGTTGACTCGGAGGCTCCGCAGCCGAGCGGAGAAGAAGGCGATTTTGCAGAGGCGCCGGTTGGTGAGGAAGGTGCGCAAGGGGAAGACGAGGAAGCTGGAGTAGTAGAGCTATCCGAAGAGGATGAGGTCTCGGCGGTGGACGACGAGATGGACTACACCGAAGAGGCAGAGTTCCCGGCGCCGGCGGAGGGCTCTTCATCGGACGAGGATGATGTTGACGATGCTCTTGATTCGGCCTTTTCGGGAACGAGAACCGAGGAGGACGTCATGGCCGAGATGCCGGACGTCCCCCTCGAGGCTTATGAGGCCGCCGGACAGATGCCTCCATCACGACCCGGCGGGCCTCCCGCTCCGAGGCCTCCAAGCCTGCCTTCGAGCGAGCGGGCGTCGAGAGTTTCGGAAGAGGACCATGCTTTCATCGAGCAGATCTTCAGCACTATCGCCGATCGTAAGACGGAGCTTCTGGCAGAGGCCAAGAAGCGTGCTGCCGAGGGAAGGCCTCGCGGCGCGCGTAAGAGAACCGGTCTTTTGGCTGGACCCGAGGAAAAGATAGAGGCGCTGCGTGACGAGATTAGAGAGCGGGATACCGCTCTGGCTCGTCTTTCCGAGCTCTGGAAGAGCAAGGATCAAGAGATTTCCGCCCAGGAACAACGAGCTCACGAGAAGGCGGTGGAGGCCCAGGCCCTGAAGCTGCAGCTTCAGGAGATGATTCAACGTTTGAATCAGGCTAGAGCACTCTTCGAGAAGCGAGAAAAAGAGAACTCCGAGCTAGTGGAGACCCTCCTGACCCAGAAGGTCATGGAGGAGAAGGATCTCATCGAGGTCGTCGCCGGCAAGGAGAAGCAGATCAACGACCTCTACAGGGAGATTCGGTCCACTGGCGACGAAAACGCTCGCCTCCTGACGTCCCTGGAAAAGATACAAAACGACTACGACGATCTGTCTCGGCGACATCAGCGGGACCTCCTTTCGGCGGAGATGCGAGAGTCGCGATTGGACGAGAAGGTAGCCGCGCGCGAAAGCGAGATCGCAACTCTTGGAGAGCGACTCGAACAGGCGCGAGACGAGATCGAAAGCCGCCGAGAAGAGGCGGAGAAGCGAGAGACTCTCGCGCAAGAGAGCATGCGAGAGATCGAGGGCCGACTCGAGAGAGCCGAGGCCGAGCGAGACTGGCAGATACGAGAGCTCTCCGATTTGCTGGAGGCCGAGCGCTCCACGGTGGTGCGTCTTCAGGGTGATTTGGACGAAGCTCGACGGGGAGTCGTCGAACGAGAGGAGGAGCTTCTTGGCCTGCTCACGGAAGCCGAAACGCAGATGGCCGATCTGGAGGCCGAGCAAGCCGTCTTCAAGAAGCAAAGAGATGGTCTTGCCCAGTCGCTTGGAGCAAGGCTCGAGGAGCGAGGAGAGCGAGTTGCAAGGCTCGAAGGTGAGATCATCGAGGTTCGCAGCGAGGCAGTTCGTAAGGAAGCCGAGCTCGGTGAAGCGCTGCAGGATCAGACGGCGCGGGCGGAGCGCCTGGAGTACGAGCTAGGGGAGGTCCGATCTGCCGCGGCTGAACGAGAGGAGGCCTTGAGCTCGGAGATCGAAGGTCTTCAAGAGGAGCTCGAGTCTCTTAGGACGGATCATGCGGGGCTACAAGAGGAGAGCACGAACAGGGAGGCGGAGCTCAACCGTTCCTTGTCCGAGGCCCGGGAGCGCATAGGAGACCTGGAAGGCGAGCTGGAGGTCTTGGGTCAAGGCAAGACCGAGGTCGAAGAGACCTTGGCGGCCACATCCGCCGAGAACGATGAACGCGCAGAGAGAATCTCCCATCTCGAGATGGAGATGACCTCTCTGGCGCAGGCGAAGTCCGAGCTGGAGGACCAGCTTGCTTCGAGTCAGAAGGAAAGCGAAGAGCGCCGCGAGAAGATAGAGAATCTGGAGGAGCAGATTCGAGCCTTTAAGTTCGACCTGGACCAGTCCCGCGAGGAGAGCGCCGAGAGGCAGACCCGAATCGAGAGCCTGGAGGTCGAGCTGGCGAGCCGTACGGAGCATCGCGATGCCTTGTCCGTTGAACGAGACGCGCTCGTGGAGGAACGGGACGGTCTCATCCACGAGCGCGACGGGCTCGTAGAGGAACGTGACAATATAGTCGGCGAGAAAGATGCGCTCACAGAGGAGCGCGACGCTCTCATCGGAGAAAGAGACGGCCTAATCGAAGAGCGTGATGCTCTGCTCTTCGAGCGTGACTCCTTGGTGGAGACGCGTGACGATCTGAGAGCCGAAAGAGAAGGGCTCATAGAGGAACGCGACAAGCTCTCCTATGAGAGAGACGCGCTAGCAGAGTCCCGTGAGGGTGTCATCGCGGATAGAGACACCATTAGCGCCGAGCGAGATGGCCTCATCGAGGAACGTGATGCCTTGACTCTTGAGCGTGACACTCTGATGGAGCAGCTCCAGGAGGCCACTGATCGAGGCGACGCGCTCAAGGCGGCGGTGGAAGAACGGGACGAGCAAATAGGCAAGCTCGAGGGCGAGGTCGAACAAGCCAGGGTCGATATGGATAGCACTCGATCCGAGATGAGCGGGTTACTCAAGGAGGCCCACAAACGGAGTGAAAAGCTCGAGAAGAAACTTGCCGCGGTGAGAGCCAAAGCTGAAGCGAGGGAAGCGGAGCTCTCCACCGAGGTCGCGGATCGCTCCGAGCAGGCCCTACGACTTACCGCTGATCTCTCCGGGGCCAGGAAGGACCTCATGGAGGCCGAAGAGCAGCATGCGGCAGCCCTGGCCGACAAGGATGCGGAGATTGCCGCTCGTTGCGACGACTTGATTTCGATGGAAAAGGAGCTGGAGGAGCAGCGAAAGGCCGCTGAAACGTCGGCAGCAGAGCACTCGAAGCTGGTCTCGAAGCTCGAGGCGAAAATCCAGGACCTGCAGGGTAGCCTGCACGAGGCAAGAGACTCCAGTCAGGCGGGGGCCCAGGAAGCCGAGCAGCGCATTGCCGATCTGGAGAGCAGTCTTGCCGATGCCTTGGAAAGCCAGAGGCGGTTGGAGGAGGAGCTTGGGAGGGCGAGTGAGGCGACCGAAAATGAGAGGTCACGAGCTGATCAGGAGAACGCTGCTTTGATGACCGAGCTCTCCAAGGCGGAGAAGCGGGCAGATGAAGAGCTGCGGAGAGCTGAGTCCTTGAGCGAGAAGGCTGCCGCCGAAAGGACGGAGCTGCAGGAGAAGATCTCGTCGCTGGAGAAGGACGTCAGCAAGTCGGATAGGCGCAGACGAGAGACACTCGATAAGGCCAATGCGTTCATCGAGCAGGCCAAGAGCCAGATTGCAAGCTACAAGAAGAAGATGCAGGACCTCGAGGCGCGCCTCGAGGACGCAGTCCAGGCTCGGGGACGAACCGAAAAGACGGCTATCACCAAGGCGGAGTCGGTGGAGCGATCCTTGATGGAAGCTCGCCAGCGCCACGAGGCGGCGGCAGCGGAGAACAAGACTCTAAAGGCTCGCCTCGCCAAGGCCTTGCAGGACGCCAAGAAGCAGGTCAAGGAGGAGCTAGCCTCACGGGAGGCACAGACATCCCAGGAGATGTCGCGCCTGCAGGCTACGGTGCAGGAGAAGTCCAAGGCATTGAAGATGGCGCAGCTCGAGGTGGAGCGGTTGAAGTCTCGCCTCGCGTCTTCTCCTGGGGCCGCGAGCAAGGTTGCCTCCTCGCCTCCGCAGCCAGCTCACAAGCCCGAGCCTCATGAGCTAGCCACCGATCCGGGCATGGACGACGACTTCGACGACGATCGAACCATTGTTGCGGCTGGTCCTCCGCGCCAGGATAGAGGGAAGGAAAAGGATCCCGACGACGAGCTCGATGAGGTTCTCAAGAACCTCGGAGGCTAGAATCCCCTGCGTGTGGCGCGCCGCGACTCCATTCTGTGCGATGCATCATCGAGGTGTGCCTGCATCAGGATATCAACCGGCCGCTCGCGGTTCGGTGGGCCTCGGGATGTCCTCGTCGAGAGCACCCATCTCGGTAGTGTAGCCGATTACCCGATTACGACCGCTCCTCTTTGCATGGTATAGGGCTGTGTCGGCCGCATGGAGTAGCTCCTCCACCGTCTTCGCGTCCTCGGGGTAGGTGGCCACTCCAAGAGAGAGAGTGATGCGCCCGTTGGGCTGCGTTTCCGCCCCGGGGAAATCATGAGATGCAACGGCACGGCGCAGCTTGTTGGCGACCTTCGCCGCTCGGTCTTTGGGTATTCGGGGAAGAATGACCGTGAACTCTTCTCCACCATAGCGTGCAACCGTATCCACTGTCCTGACGCACTCGACCAGAAGCTCTGCCACCGTCTTGAGTACCTCGTCTCCGAGTGGGTGCCCGTGGGTGTCGTTGAAGTGCTTGAAGTGATCTATGTCCAGCATGATGACCGAAAGAGGGTTCTCGAAACGCTCGGCTCTGGGAAGCTCCATTTCCAGATGTCGCTGTAGATCCCGCCGATTGGCAATGCCGGTCAAAGGATCGGTGAGGGACAGCTCCACCGTTTGACGATGGAGACTTGCGTTGGCGATGGCCATCGAGGCCTGGGAAGCAACGGCCTCCAGCAGCCAAATCTCATGTAGCTCGAAGGCATTCTTCCTGGGTCGAGTCAACGCGAAGGCTCCGACGATGTCGTCATGATATATGAGTGGAATGGCGAGCAAAGAGCCGTCGTCGTGTCTTGCTCCCTTGAAGTGAAGGTAACGGGGCTCTTTGGCCGTGTCCTCTATGAGTACCGTCTCCCTTCGCTGATGCATGATTCCGACTATTCCCTCGTCATTCTTGAACTTCAGGCCAATCAAGTCGATGCCCTCGGGAAAGCCGAACGTCGTGGCGATCTCGTACTCGCAATTCTCTTCGTCGTAGAGCACCACCGCGAACTCGTTGAAGCCCATCGCTCCTCCGACCATGTCGGCAATCTTGGCCAGAACCTCATCCAGCTCCAGGGTCGAGGTGATAGCGCGGGTCACGTCCATTAGGAGTATGAGGTCTCGGATACGCACCTCCAGCGCATCCGTCTTCTCCGAGAGCTGGGCCTTGAGGACGAGCTCCCGTTGCATCTGCTCCTTCTCACGCTCGGTGTCGATTCGTTCAGCCACAAGGTCCGTAATGCGGGCCAACATCATGTTGAACTGTCGTCCCAACTCGCCGATCTCGTCGTCCGACTCCACCCATATTCGTTTGAGAAAGTCTCCTTCTTCGGCCTTCTTCATCATCGAGGTCAGCCGTTTCAGGGGTTCGAGTACCACTAGACGCAAGGAAAACACGGTCGAGAAGAGGCATGCGAGCAAGGCACCAACGAGCACCCAGGTAGCACGGGAGTCAAGAGATTGACCTGAAAGATGCAATCCAAGCGCTGCTGCCCCAATGCCGGAAGCGGCGACTGCGAGAGTAATTTTTCTCCCAATGCGTCTTCGGACGAATCGAATCACGATCCTATACTACTACCACGTGCGACCGCTTCGGTGGTTGTCGGCGGATCCGTTGAGTCTAGAGCCTTCTTGTGAGGGCTCGATAGTCGTCTC